>DASQBH010000569.1:0-5090 GCA_035635315.1 Longimicrobium sp. | reverse complement strand
GGGGGAGGGCCGGGGAGGGGGGCGCCTGCCTCTCGCCCCAAGCCGGGCCGAGGCGCTACACCGTGGAGCGCGGCGCCGCCGGGGGAGGGGCCCGGCGCGGGGTTTGCGGGATTCCACGGCCCAACGGGAAGCGGAGCAGGGGCTTCGCGCGACGAGATCAGGCTCACGCGGAGGGCGGCATATGGTAGGGACGATGGATCGAATTTCGGGGCGGGCGCTGGAGCGGGAGACGTATCCGGCCGCGGGGGCGGCGCGGGAGCTGCTCCCCGACCTGGCATACCTGCGGACGCTCATCGTCAACCTCTTCCTCTACGGCCCGCGCAACGCAGGCGACCGCAACTGGGTGCTGGTGGACACGGGCCTGTACGGCTACGGCGGCAGCATCGTCTCCGCGGCCGAGGAGCGCTTCGGGCGCGGGGCGCGGCCGCGGGCCATCATCCTCACCCACGGACACTTCGACCACCGCGGCAGCATCCACGAGCTGGTGGAGATGTGGGACTGCGTGGTGTACGCGCACCCGCTGGAGCTTCCCTACCTCACCGGCGAATCCGCGTATCCTCCGCCCGACCCCACGGTGCCCGGCGGCGCCATGGCGCGGCTCTCGTTCGCGTACCCCAGCAAGCCCATCGACCTGGGCGGACGGGTGCGGGCGCTGCCGGCGGACGGCACCGTGCCGGGCATGCCGGGGTGGCGGTGGATCCACACGCCGGGCCACACCGCCGGCCACGTCGCGCTCTTCCGCGACGCCGACCGCACGCTCATCGCCGGCGACGCGTTCGTCACCACGCGGCAGGAGGCGCTCACCTACGTGCTGGAGCAGACGCCGGAGGTGAACGGCCCGCCCAGCTACTTCACGCCCGACTGGCGCAACGCAGAACGCTCGGTGCGGCTGCTGGCGGAGCTGCGGCCGGAGCTGGCGGCCACGGGACACGGCATTCCGCTGGGCGGCCCGCAGCTGCAGGACGAGCTTCGCGAGCTGGCGATGAACTTCCGCACCCGCGCCGTCCCCTCGCACGGCCGCTACGTCGACAACCCGGCGGTGGCCGACGAGCGCGGCGTCGTCTCCGTTCCGCCGGCGCCGGTGGACATGACGAAGACGCTGCTGGTGCTGGGCGGCGCCTTTATCGCCGGCCTGGTGCTGGCCCGCGCCATCCGCCCACGCCGCCGCCGCTCGGAGCACGTGGTCTACGAGAACTACGAGGAGCCGGTCATCCTCTGATCGGCCGGACCCTCACCCCCAACCCCCTCTTCCGCAAACCGCGCGGGAGAGGGGGCTTTGGCTTTTGAGGCGCTTCGGACGGGTCTGGGCGAGCGGCAGGCGCCCCCCTCCCCGACCCTCCCCCGCAAACTGCGCGGGGGAGGGAGAACGGCAGAAAGCCTTCCGAAGCGCGATCGAATTCTCCCCTCTCCGTGAGGAACGAACGGGGAGGGGCACCCCGCGGACGCAGTTCGATGCTGGTCCAAGCGTCTGAAACTCCCCGCGTCTGCGACGCGGGGGCCCTCTCCCCCGCCAGGCCTTTCGCTCGTTCCTCGCGACGGCTGGCGACCCCTCCCCCAAACTGCGGGGGAGGGGTTTTACCGGGAGTGGGTTGCTTCGTGAAGCACCCACCACGCGCGCGGGACCTTGAATCTTGCGTCACCCCTCTCCCGCGCAGTCTGCGGGAGAGGGCCGGGGGTGAGGGGTCCGCGCGAAGCGCGACGCCGTAAAACTCTGCCCTTGTTCGATCCTCAGCCGAAGCGCGATCGAATTCTCCCCTCTCCGTGAGGAACGAACGGGGAGGGGCCGGGGGAGGGGCACCCCGCGGACGCAGTTCGACGCCCGTCGCCGCGCCCCAAGCTTTCGGCATCACCAACCTCCCCCAGCAGTTTTGGGGGAGGTGCGAGCCTGAGCGAGCGGAGGGGGCGGACTCCGGAGCCCGCCGTAGCGCGACGAATCAGCCCGCCTCCCTTCCCTCGCCCGCGCGCGGCGCGTAGACTGCGCACCGCGGGAGTGGACGCGGTGCGCACACGGAAATGCGGAGGATGCGTGTGAAGGTGGCGGTGATCGGCGGGGGGCCGGCCGGGCTGTACCTGGCCCTGCTGATGAAGAAGGCCAACCCCGCCCACCAGCTGGTGGTGCTGGAGCGCAACGCCGCGGACGACACCTTCGGCTGGGGCGTCGTTTTCAGCGACCAGACGCTGGGCTACCTGCGCGAGGCCGATCCCCCCACCGCCCAGCGCATCGAGGACGAGTTCGCGCACTGGGACGACATCGACGTCCACCACCGCGGCGCCGTCATCACCAGCGGCGGCCACGGCTTCAGCGGCATCGCCCGCAAGACACTGCTGCGCATCCTACAGGACCGCTGCCGCGAGCTTGGCGTGGACCTGCGCTTCGGCTGCGACGTGGCGGACGACGCGGACCTGCGCGGCATCGGCCTGGGCGACGCGGACCTCGTCGTCGCCGCGGACGGGGTGAACAGCCGCGTCCGCGCGAAGTACGCGGAGCACTTCCGGCCCGACCTGGACGTGCGCAAGGCCCCGTTCTGCTGGCTGGGGACCACGAAGCTCTTCGACGCCTTTACCTTCCTCTTCGTCGAAGACAACAACGGCGTCTTTCAGGCCCACGCCTACCGCTACTCGGCGGACCACAGCGCCTTCATCGTGGAGTGCGACGAGCGGTCGTGGCGCAACGCGGGCTTCGACCGGATGGACGAGCAAGAGACGGTCGATGCGTGCGAGCGGATGTTCGCGCCCTGGCTGGACGGCAACCCGCTGGAATCCAACGCGCCCCACCTGCGCTCCCCGTGGATCCGCTTCACCCGCGTAAGCAACGAGCAGTGGTACCACGCGGACGGCGAGGTGGCGCCCGTCGTCCTGATCGGCGACGCGGCGCACACGGCGCACTTCTCCATCGGCAGCGGGACCAAGCTGGCGATGGAAGACGCCATCGCCCTCGCCCGCATCCTCCATCAGCAGAACGATCTTCCCAGCGCGCTCCGCGAGTACCAGGAGGAGCGGCGCACGGACGCGCTGCGGCTGCAGAACGCGGCGCGCAACAGCATGGAGTGGTTCGAGAACGTCCGCCGCTACATCAACCTCGATCCGCCGCAGTTCGCCTACTCGCTGCTCACCCGCAGCCAGCGGGTGAGCCACGAGAACCTGCGCCTGCGCGACCAGGCCTATCTCAGCGGCGTGGAGCGCTGGTTCGCCTCGCGCGCCAGCGGGCAGGAGGCGGAAAAGGCGCCGCCGCCCATGTTCACCCCCTTTCGCCTGCGCGGGCTGCGGCTGGAGAACCGCGTCGTCCTTTCGCCGATGGACATGTATTCGGCCGAGGACGGCACGCCGAACGACTTTCACCTCGTCCACCTGGGCAGCCGCGCGCTGGGCGGGGCGGGGCTGCTGATGACGGAGATGACGTGCGTCAGCCCGGAGGCGCGCATCACGCTCGGCTGCACGGGGATGTACGCGCCGGAGCACGTGGACGCGTGGCGGCGGATCACGGACTTCGTGCACGGCGGGACGCGGGCGAAGATCTGCCTGCAGCTGGGGCACAGCGGACGAAAGGGCGCTACGCGGCTGATGTGGGAGGGGATGGACGAGCCGCTGGAGGAGGGCGGCTGGGAGGTCATCGGCCCCTCCGCCCTCCCCTACGGCCCCCGCAACCAGGTGCCGCGCGAGATGACCCGCGCCGACATGAACCTCGTCATCGACCAGCACGTGCGCGCGGCGCGGATGGCGGCGGCGGCCGGGTTCGACATGATCGAGCTGCACTGCGCGCACGGCTACCTGCTGTCGTCGTTCATCACCCCGATCTCGAATCGGCGGACGGACGAGTACGGGGGCGCGCTGGAGAACCGGCTGCGCTATCCGCTGGAGGTGTTCCGGGCCATGCGCGCCGCGTGGCCGCAGGACCGGCCGATGTCCGTCCGCATCAGCGCCACCGACTGGGTGGAGGACGGCATCAGCGCGGACGAGGCGGTGGAGGCGGCGCGTGCGTTCGGCGCGGCGGGGGCCGACATCATCCACGTCTCCACCGGGCAGACCACGCCCGACGCCAGGCCGGTCTACGGGCGGATGTTCCAGACGCCGTACAGCGACCGCATCCGCAACGAGGCGGGGGTGCCCACCATCGCCGTGGGCAACATCACCGAGGCGGACCAGGTGAACGGCATCATCGCCGCCGGCCGCGCGGACCTGTGCGCCCTCGGCAGACCCCACCTGGCGGACCCGCACTGGACGCTGCACGCGGCGGCACAGCTGGGGTGGACGGAGCAGCCCTGGCCCAACCAGTACCTGAGCGGCAAGAGCCAGCTGGAGCGCAGCCTCAAGCGCCAGCAGGAGATGCTGGGCACCTCCACCATCTGAAGGATTGGACGCAGGGCGAAAAGCTTACCCGTTTTATGTGAGGGAGGAATCATGGAAGACCCTTTGAGGCAGGATGTCCTTGCCCGGATCACACGCCTGGAAAGCCATGTTCTCGAGGCGCCCGGGGAAGGCCGGACCTCGTCCGGGCGGGGACGCTGGGTGGAGAAGTTTCTTTTGCCCGTTACGCTGGCACTGTGCACCTTTGCGCTGGGCTGGGTCGAGCTACGGAGCGCCGAAAAGCGCGCGGCGTCGGAGATGGCCCTGCGCGCGGCGCAGGACAGCACCGCGACGCAGCTCAAGTACCTGGAGCTGTTCTATCGCGACATCAACAACACCGCGGATCCGCGGGCCCAGGTATCGGCCCTGTCGCTGCTGTACGTGATCGAGCCCGAGATCGGCAATCGGCTGGCGCGGGCCGTCTCGCAGAACGAGGCCTACTCCGACACCATCCAGAAGCAGGCGGCCGACCTGGGGGTCAGGATCGAGAACCTGGGGCCGCTGATCAACTACAAGGTGGTGTTCTACTATCCCGCGGGGCGGGCTGACATGGAGCTTCTGGCTCGATACTACTCCCAGCGGCTCAACGTCGTGGGCCTGCAGACGGTGGAGCTGAGGGCGGCCACCCCCGAATTCCTGGCGAGGATCGTTCCGCCCAGGACCTACGAGATCCGGCATGACAGCTACTACGAGGACGACGCCGCCACGCAGTTGCAGAAGCTGATGCACGAGGAGAATCCCCGCAT
>DASQBH010000568.1:0-5921 GCA_035635315.1 Longimicrobium sp. | reverse complement strand
CGGGCGGCCGGTGAGAAAGAGGATGCGGATGCCGGCCGCGTGCATGGCCCGCAGCACCTCCATGGAGGCGGCGATCGGCGGGTCGGTGTCGATGGCGTCGAAGTACGAGTGCCAGTCGCGCGCGCGCCCGTGCTCCACCTCCACGAAGTGCGCGCGCGCCTTGTCGTCGGACAGGGTGCCGTCCAGGTCCCAGATCATGGCGCGCGGCCGCCTGCGGAAGGCGTCCGCGCCGCCTGCGCCCGGGGTCCCGGTGTCGTCCGGCATCGCGCGGCTCAACGCTTCGCGGGGCGCGTGGGGCGGATCTCGATGCGCGAGGGAAGGGCGTTTTCCGGGAAGGAGAGCAGTTCCATCACCAGCCGGGCGATGTCCTCCGGCTGGATCATCCACGCGTTCTGGGGCGACGGCTGCTTGTTGTTGAAGTGGGTATCCACCGAGCCGGGCATGATGCAGCACACGCGGATGCCGTGCTCGCGCACGTCCAGCATCATCGCCTCCGAAAAGCCCAGCAGGCCGAACTTGCTGGCGTTGTACGCGGCGCCGCCGGCGAACGGGTTCTTTCCCGCCAGCGAGCCGATGTTGATGATCCACCCGCCGCCGCGCGCCTTGAGGTGCGGAATAGACTCGTGGCAGGCGTAGTACACGCCGTTCAGGTTGGTCTCGATCACCTGGTGCCAGTGCTCCGGCGACATCTCGTCCACGGTGCCAAAGCGGCCCACGCCGGCGTTGTTCACCAGCACGTCCACGCCGCCCAGATCCAGCGCCGCCTCCACCATGCGCCGCACGTCTTCGTGCCGGCGCACGTCGGCGCGCACCGCGGCCACGTGGCCGCTGCCGATGCGGTCCAGCTGCTGCGCCGCCGCCTGCACCTCTGCCTCGTCGCGCGCGGTGACGACCAGGTTGGCGCCCTCGCGCGCCAACGCCTCCGCGATGGCGTAGCCGATCCCCTTGCTGCTCCCCGTGACGATCGCCGTCTTTCCCTCCAGCATCCCCGGCATTCCGTTCTCCCGTGCCTGGCGTGTGTGCTGCGTCGTGTGCGCGGGATGGCCGCAAGTCGCAGGCCCGGGGGGAGGGGACAGGGAATAGGGAATAGGGAATAGCGGTATGGTTTGATGTGAATCGATCGACATGGACCTGTATCAGCTTGCACAAAAAACACCCGGCCGGTGGAGCGGGTCCACCGGCCGGGCGGAAATGTCCGCGTTTCCGCTGGCTATTCCCTATTCCCTGTTCCCTCAGTTACTCGTCACAGCGCGGCCTTGAACAGCAGCTTGTTGGGCGTACCGGCGGGGACGCCGCTCAGCACGCCGGGGGTCGCGTTGGTCAGGATCCAGCTCTGCACGGTGGCGGGCGTGCCGCCAAAGGTGGCCCACACCAGCGCGGCGGCGCCGGTCACGTGCGGCGCGGCGATGGAGGTGCCGTTCGCGATCACCGGCGTTGTCGTCAACCCCACCGTGGGGATGTTGCGGCCGGGGGCGTACAGGTCCACGCAACTGCCGAAGTTGCTGCCGAACACGTGGTTGTCGGACTGGTCCGACGCGGCGACGGTGGTGATGGCCGCCACGCTGCCCGGCGAGAAGTTGCAGGCGCTGGCGTTGCTGTTCCCCGCCGCGACGGCCACGTAGACGCCCGACGCGTACAGGTTGTTGACGGCGGTGTTCAGCGCGGCGGAAAGGGGGCCGCCGATGGAAATGTTGGCCACCGACATGGTGGGGTGGCTGGACGCCACGAAGTTGATGCCGCCGATGATCCCCGCCGTGGTGCCGGTGCCGGTGCAGTCCAGCACGCGCACCCCCGCCAGCCGAACGCCCTTGGCCACGCCGTACGTCTTGGAGCCCACCACCCCGGCCACCCCGGTGCCGTGTCCGTGGCAGTCCGTGCCCGTGCCGCCAAACGCGTCGTACACGTTGCCCGCGCGCCCGCCGAACTCCGGGTGGCTGGCCAGGATCCCCGTGTCGATGATGTACGCGATCACGTTCACCCCGAGCGAGTTGTAGACGTACTGGTTGTTGAGCGGCAGGGTGTTCTGGTCGATGCGGTCCAGCCCCCACGGCGCCGGGCTCTGCACGAACTGCGGCTGGAAGGTCTGGTTCTGCTCCACGTGCGCCACGTCCGGGTGATGCCGCAGCGCCGTCAGCTGCCCGGCGTTGAGCGCCGCCGCAAAGCCGGTGAGCGCCTCCGTCCACACCTGCTGCGGCCGCACGCCCGCGGCCGCGGCGACCCCCGTGGGGTTGGCGCCCTGCCGAAGCACCACCACGTACTCGCCGTCGACGCCACGGCCGGGCGCGGCGCTGTGCAGGGGCGCGGCGTTCGCCGGGGCGCGGGCGGCGGTGGGGGACGGCTGGTCGGCGCAGGCGGCCAGCACCGCCAGGGAAAGCGCGGGAAGGGCGAATCGGATCGGGTTCATCTGCCTGTCCTTTCTCGGGGGAGAAGGAAAAGCGGGGCGGCGGCTGGAGTGCGCCGCCCCGCCGCATCACGTCCTTACGCCGTCACAGGCCGACGTACAGCAGCCGGTTGGGCGTGCCCGTGGGGTTGCCGGTGATCACGTTGAGCGTCGCCCGGTTCTTGATCCACGAGTCGATGGTGGCCGTGGCCGCGTTGCCGTACGTCGCCTTGTAGCGCGCCGCCACCCCGGCCGCGTGCGGCGCGGCCATCGACGTGCCGCTGATGGTGTTGGTGGCCGTCGTGCTGGTGTGCCAGGTGCTGATGATGCTGCTTCCCGGCGCGTAGATGTCCACGCAGCTGCCGTAGTTGGTGTAGCTGGCCCGGGCGTCGGTGCTGGTGCTGGCCGCCACCGTCATCGCCGAGGCGGCGCTGGCAGGGGAGACGTTGCAGGCGTTCCCCGCGTCGCCGCCGGCGCCCACGGAGACGAACACGCCGGAGCTGGCCAGGTTGTTGACCGCCGTGTTGAGCGCGGACGAGAAGCCGCCGCCCAGCGACAGGTTGGCCACCGCCGGGTTGGTGCGGTTCACGCGCACCCAGTCGATCGCCGCGATGATGGCCGAGATGGTGCCGCTGCCGGTGCAGTTGAGCACCCGCACCGCGCGCAGCCGCACCTGGTTGGCCACCCCGTACGCGGTGGAGCCGATGGTCCCCGCCACGTGGGTGCCGTGGCCGTTGCAGTCCTGCCCGTTGCCGCCCAGCGCGTCGTACGCCACCGCGGCGCGCCCGCCGAACTGCGTGTGCGCCGTAAGGATGCCCGTGTCGATGACGTATGCGTACACCCCGGTGCCGGGTGACCCCAGGGGCGCGTAGGTCCCGTTCAGCGGCAGGTTGCGCTGGTCGATGCGGTCCAGGTTCCACGGCGCCGCCAGCGCGCGCACCTCCTGGTCCTGCTCCACCCAGGCGACGCTGGGGTTGTGGCGCAGCGCCGTCAGCTGCCCCGCGTTCAGCGCCGCGCTGAATCCCACCAGCGCGGTCGTGTAGACGTAGCGCGGGCTCACCCCGGCCACGGCCGCCACGGCGCGCGGGTCGGCGCCCTCGTTCAGCACCACGACGTAGGCGCCGTCGATGCCGCGGCTGGCGGCAGAGAGGAGCGGGGCGGCTGCGTCCGCGGGCGCGGCGAGGGGGGATGAATCCGCGCAGGCGGCGAGGGCGAGCGCGGCGGAAACGGCAAGGGCGAATCGGATCGGTTTCATCTCCGCATCCTTTCTCCGGCTGATGGGCAAGGGCACGGCGCGGTGGACGCGCCGTGCCCCGTCGTCGACTACAGCGTGCTCTTGTAGAGCAGGCGGTTGGGCGTGCCGGTGATGTTGCCGGTGATCACGTTGGCCGTGCTGTTGTTCACGATCCACGACTGCACGGTGGCCTGCGACGCGTCGCCGAAGGTGGCCTTGTACAGCGCCGCCACGCCGGTCACGTGCGGGCTGGCCATCGACGTGCCGCTGATGGTGTTCGTCGCCGTGGTGCTGCTGTACCAGGCGCTGGTGATGCTGCTTCCCGGCGCGTACAGGTCCACGCAGCTGCCGTAGTTGCTGTAGGTGGCGCGCGCGTCGGTGCTGGTGCTGGCCGCGACCACGATGGCCGCGGTGACGCCCGAGGGGGAGCCGTTGCAGGCGTTGGTGTTGCTGTTGCCCGCCGCCACCACCACCGTCACGCCGGCGTTGATCAGGTTGGTGGTGGCCGTGTTGATGGACGACGAGGCGCCGCCGCCCAGCGACATGTTGGCCACCGCCGGCTTGGTGTGGTTCGCCCGCACCCAGTCGATCCCCTCGACGATGTCGGCCGTGTACAGGCTGCTGCCGCAGGTGCCCACGCGCACCGCGCGCAGCAGCACCGCCTTGGCCACGCCGTACGTGCTGCCGCCCACCGTGCCGGCCACGTGGGTGCCGTGCCCGTTGCAGTCGATGCCGTTGCCGCCCGTGGCGTCGTACGACACCGCCGCGCGCCCGCCGAACTGCGTGTGGCTGGGGTTGATGCCGGAATCGATGATGTACGCGCGCACGCTGCCGGCCGTGGCCGTGTGGGTGTAGGTGCCGCTGAGCGGCAGGTTGCGCTGGTCGATGCGGTCGAGTCCCCAGGTGGCGCCGGACTGCGTGGCCGTGTACTCGAAGAGCTGGTCCTGCTCGATGTACTCCACGGCGGGGTTGTGGCGCAGCGCCGTCAGCTGGCCGCTGTTGAGCGTCGCCGCGAAGCCGTTGATGGCGCTGGTGTAGGTGTGGCGCGGGGTGGCGCCGGCCACCGCGGCCACGGACGCCGGGTCCGCGCCCTCCTTGAGGATCACCAGGTAGCGGCCTTCCACGCCGTTGGCGCCGGCGGCCAGCAGGGGGGCGGCCTCGGGGGCGCGGGCGGTCACGGTCGGCTGGTCGGCGCAGGCGGCCAGCGCCAGCAGGGCGCCGCCGGTCAGTACGGAGTTGAGCTTCATTCTCGGGTCGTCTTGCGAAAGGGGTATGGAAGAGGGGCGGAAAAGCGCGCCGCTCCGGGGGGAGCGGCGCGCCGGTGGAGCCGTCAGCCGGTTACAGCGCGGCCTTGTACAGCAGGCGGTTGGGCGTGCCCGACGGGTTGCCGGTGATCACGTTGGCCGTCGCGTTGGTCTTGATCCACGAGTCGATGGTCGAGGTGGCTGCGTTGCCGTAGGTCGCCTTGTACAGCGCGGCCACGCCGGCCACGTGCGGGCTGGCCATCGAGGTGCCGCTGATGGTGTTGGTCCCGCCGTTCAGCCAGGTGCTGGTGATCGACGAGCCCGGGGCGTACAGGTCAACGCAGCTGCCGTAGTTGCTGAAGGAGGACTTGGCGTCGCTGCTGGTGGACGAGGCCACCGTGGTGGCGCTGGCCGCGCTGGCGGGCGACACGTTGCAGGCGTTCTGGTTCTCGTTGCCCGCGGCCACGGCCACGAACACGCCGCTGTTGGCCAGGTTGTTGATCGCCGTGTTCAGGGTGGACGAGTAGCCGCCGCCCAGCGACAGGTTGGCCACCGCCGGGTTGGTGCGGTTCACGCGCACCCAGTCCACCGCCGCGATGATGCCGCTGGTGCTGCCGCTGCCGGCGCAGTCCAGCACGCGCACGCCGCGCAGGCGCACCGCCTTGGCCACGCCGTACGTCGACGAGCCGATGGTGCCCGCCACGTGCGTGCCGTGGCCGTGGCAGTCCGCGCCGCTGCCGCCCAGCGCGTCGTAGACGTTGCTGGCCCGGCCGCCGAACTGCGAGTGCGAGGTGTAGATGCCCGTGTCGATCACGTACGCGTAGACGGTGGAGGCCGTCGTCGTGTAGGTGTAGGTGCCGCTCAGGGGGCGGTTGCGCTGGTCGATGCGGTCGAGACCCCACGTCGCGCCGGTCTGCGTGGCGTTGAGGCTGACGACCTGGTCTTCCTCGACGAAGCGGACGCGCGGGTCTTCGCTGAGCGCGAGCGCCTCGTCCTCGGTCATCTCGCCGGCGAAGCCGTTGACCGCCTTGCTGAAGCGCCTGTTGACTTTGACGTTGAAGGC
>DASQBH010000567.1:0-4874 GCA_035635315.1 Longimicrobium sp. | reverse complement strand
ACTCCGTTGACTCCGTGTGAGGCCAATCTGTTGTCTTTTGATCTTCAGCGATACGTGTCCTGCAGCGCCTGGAGGGCGGCGTCGCCGGGGCAGAGGTCCTCGAAGGGGAGGTCGACGAGCGGGCGCTCCACGCTGCCGAGGGTGGCGTTCATGTCGGCGGCGGCGGGGTCGATGTACAGCAGGCCGGTGGCCACCTCGCCCGCGCGCTGGCGCTCCATCAGGTACGCGTGCGCGGCGTCGCGGTCGGTGGGATCGTAGTCCTCCGCCACCTTGCGAAAGTTCACCACGCTGCCGTCGTGCAGCGTCACCGCGCGCACGGAGCCGGGCGCGTACTCCGCCGTGATCGGGTCCGCGTGGGGAACGAAGTCGGCGATAACGACGGGCTGGGCGTGCTCGCGCGTGTGCAGGTAGCTTTTGGTCGATCCCTCGTGGTCGTTGAAGGTGACGCAGGGGGAGATGATGTCCACCAGCGCCAGCCCGCGGTGCTGCATCCCGGCCTTGAGGATCGGCACCAGTTGCGCCTTGTCGCCGCTGAAGCCGCGGGCCACGAACGTCGCGCCCAGCGTGAGCGCCAGCAGCACCGGATCGATCGGCGGCTGCACGTTCTCCTCGCCGCGCTTGGCCTTGGACCCCACGTCGGCGCTGGCGGAGAACTGGCCCTTGGTGAGCCCGTAGACGCCGTTGTTCTCGATCAGGTACAGCATGTTCACGTTGCGCCGGATGGCGTGGCACAGCTGGCCCAATCCGATCGAGAGCGAGTCCCCGTCCCCGGAAACCCCCAGGTAGACCAGGTCGCGGTTGGCCGCGCTGGCGCCCGTGGCGATCGCCGGCATGCGTCCGTGCACGGAGTTGAAGCCGTGCGCCTGCTGCACGAAGTACGCGGGCGTCTTGGACGAGCAGCCGATGCCGCTGAGCTTGGCGATGCGGTGCGGCGGGATCCCCAGCTCGAACACCGCCTGCACGATGGCCGCGGTCACCGAGTCGTGTCCGCAGCCGGCGCAAAGGGTGCTCATCGCCCCCTCGTAGTCGCGCGGCGTAAGGCCCAGCACGTTCACCGGCAGCTTGGGATGCCGGACCTTGGGCTTGGCGATGTAGGTCATGCGGGCACCATCTCCGGCTGGTCGATGACGGACTCCGCCTCCACCGCGATCCCCAGCGCGGCGAGCACCTGCTCCACGACGTCACGCGCGCTCAGCGGCATGCCCCCGAAGGTGCCCACCTGCTCCAGCGCGCGCCGCGGCACGCCGGTCTCCAGGCTGAGCAGGTGGCCCAGCTGCCCGTCGCGGTTCTGCTCGGCGACGAAGACGCGGTCGTGCGCGGCCAGGAACTCCGCCACCGCCGGCGCGAAGGGAAAGCCGCGGATGCGCAGGTAGTCCGCCGCCACCCCGCGCTCCGCCAGCCGCTCCACGGCCTCCAGCACCGCGCGGTGGCATCCGCCCACGGAGACGATGCCGATCGACGCGCCGGGGACCGTGCGCACCTCGGGCGCGGGGACGTGCGCCGCGGCGGAATCGATCTTCCGCGCCAGCCGCTGCATCACCTCCGCGTACTCCGCCGCGTCTTCCGTGTAGGCGCCGTGCCGGTTGTGGCCGGAGCCGCGGGTAAAGAACGCGCCCTTCGGATGCACCCCCGGCACCGTGCGCGCCGCGATCCCGTCGCCGTCGGCATCCGTGTAGCGGCTGAACTTCGCCATCCCCTCCAGCTCCTCCGCCGTCAGCACCTTGCCGCGGTCGGGGCGATATCCATCGTCCCATCGCAGCCGCGGGATCATCCAGTCGTTCATCCCGATGTCCAGGTCGGAGAGGACGAACACCGGCGTCTGGAAGCGCTCCGCCAGGTCGAACGCCGCCACCGCGAACTCGAAGCACTCCGCCGGGTCCGCCGGGATCAGCAGGATGTGCTTCGTATCGCCGTGGGAGGCGTAGGCGCACATCAGCAGGTCGCCCTGCTGCGTCCGCGTCGGCATCCCCGTGGACGGGCCGGTGCGCTGCACGTCGAAGATCACGGCGGGGATCTCGGCGTAGTAGCCCAGGCCGATGAACTCGCTCATCAGGCTGATCCCGGGCCCGGCGGTGGCGGTAAAGGCACGCGCGCCCACCCAGCTGGCCCCGATCACCATCCCTACCGCCGCCAGCTCGTCCTCCGCCTGGACGACGGCCACGCGCCCCAGCCCCGTCTCCGGGTCCCTGCGCATCTTCTTCGTGAACTTCGTGAAGGCGTCCACCAGCGACGTCGAGGGTGTGATGGGATACCAGGCCGCCACCGTCGCCCCCGCGTAGACGCAGCCGAGCGCCGCCGCCGTGTTGCCGTCGATCAGGATGTGGTTCGCCGTGGCGTCCATCCGCTCCATGCGGACGGGCAACGGGCAGGCGAAGTGCTCGCGCGCGTAGTCGCGGCCCAGCCGCAGCGCCTGCCGGTTGGCGTCCAGCAGCCCCTTCTTGCGCCCGTACGTCTCCTCCAGCAGCGCGTCCAGGACGGGGAGCTCCATGTCGAACAGCGCCGCCAGCACCCCCGCGTAGGCGATGTTCTTGAGCAGGATGCGTTCGCGCGAACCGCTGAAGTGCTCGCCGCACATCCGCGCCAGCGGCACGCCGATGAAGGTGACGTCATCGCGCACCAGCTCGCGCGCCAGCGGCCAGGTGCTGTCGTGCACCAGCCAGCCGCCGGGGCGCACCTCCGCCACGTCGCGGGCGTACGTCGCCGGGTTCATCGCGACGACGAGGTCGAAGTCCGGCGTCCGCGCCGTGTGGCCGTCGCGGTTCACCCGGATCTCGTACCACGTCGGCAGCCCCTGGATGTTGCTGGGAAAGAGGTTCTTGCCGCTCACGGGGATCCCCATGCGGAAGATCCCCTTGCGGATCAGGTCGTTCGCGCTGGCGCTGCCGGTGCCGTTGACCGTCGCGATCTTGAAGGCGAAGTCGTTCACCCGCTCGCCGGCGTCCGCCTTCCCCGCCCCGTTGGTGGAGGGCGCGGGGACGATGCGGTCTATGCGTGGGAGGCGCATGCGCTCCGTCCGGCGTAGGGGACCAGGATGTCGCTGCGGCGCATGTCCCACGCGGCGGTGGGGCAGCGCTCGGCGCACAGGCCGCAGTGGATGCAGATGTCCTCGTCCTTCACCATCACCCGCGCCGTCTGCGGCAGCGGCCCGGAAACGAAGAGCGGCTGCTTGACGTTCAGCGCGGGCACCGTCAGCCGCATTCGCAGGTCCTCTTCCTCCCCGTTGGGTGCGATGGTCAGGCAGTTGACGGGGCAGATGTCGATGCAGGCGTCGCACTCGATGCAGAGCGCGTCCGTGAAGTGCGTCTGCACGTCGCAGTTCAGGCAGCGCCCGGCTTCCTTGAGCGTCTGCTCCCAGTCGAAGCCCAGCTCCACCTCGACTTCGAGATTGCGGAGCCGCTCCGTCAGCTCCACGTGGCGCATCTTCGCGCGCGCCTGGCCCTCATAGTCGTTGCCGTAGCTCCACTCGTGCAGCCCCATCTTCTGGCTGGCCAGGTTCATCCCCCACGCCGGCCGTTCCCGTAGCGGCCGGCCCTGCAGGTACTGGTGGATGCTGATGGCCGCCTGGTGCCCGTGCTCCACCGCCCAGATGATGTTCTCCGGCCCCCACGCCGCGTCGCCGCCCACGAAGACGCCGGGGAGCGTGGTCTGGAACGTCTTCTTGTCGACGATCGGCGCCCCCCATTTGTCCACGTCGATCCCGATGTCGTGCTCGATCCACGGGAACGCCGCCTCCTGCCCGATCGCCAGGATCACCGCGTCGCAGGAGATGACGACGGTGTCGACGGTCCGGCTCTCCGCGCGCCCGTCCGCGGACTCCGTCCACTCCACCACGTCGAACTCCATCCCCGTCAGCACGCCGTCCTCGATGACGAAGCGCTTCGGCGCGTGGTTCTCGACGATGACGACACCCTCTTCCTCCGCGTCCGCCAGCTCCCAGGGCGAGGCCTTGAAGTGCGGCCGCGACCGCCGCGCGATCACCCGCACGTCGCTGGCGCCCAGGCGCTTGGCGCTGCGGCAGCAGTCCATGGCCGTGTTGCCCACGCCGATCACCAGCACCCGCGGCTGAATGTGGTCAATGTGGCCAAACGCGATGGACTGCAGCCAGCTGATGCCGATGTGGATGCGGTCGCTCTCGTGCCGCCCCGGCAGCTCCAGCTCCTTTCCCTTCGGCGCGCCGGAGCCGATGAAGACGGCGTCCCACCCCTCCCGCAGCACCGCGCTCAGGCTGTCGACGGGATGATTCGTCCGCAAGTCGACCCCCATCTCCAGGATGGTGCCGATCTCCTCGTCCAGCACGCGCGGGGGAAGGCGAAAGCGGGGGATGTTGTTCCACATCAGCCCGCCCGCGCGGTCCAGCTTTTCGTACATGGTGACGCTGTAGCCCAGCGGCAGCAGGTCGTTGGCCACCGTGAGCGACGCCGGCCCCGCGCCGATGCACAGGACCCGCTTTCCGTTCTTCTCTTCGGGGATGGCGGGAAGGTGGGCGCGCATCACGTCGTCGTCGCGCAGGTCGGCGGCCACGCGCTTGATGCGGCAGATGGCCACGGGCTCGCCGTCCACGCGCGTGCGGCGGCACGCGGGCTCGCACGGGCGGTCGCAGGTGCGGCCCAGGATGCCGGGAAAGACGTTGCTGGCGCGGTTGAGCAGGTAGGCCTCGGTGTAGCGGCCCTGCGCCACCAGCCGGATGTACTCCGGGACGTTGGTGTGGGCGGGGCACGCCCACTGGCAGTCGACGACGCGGTGGTAGTGCTGCGGATCGGAGACGTTGGTCGGCTGCATGTACCCTCACCGTGGCGTGGGATTGCGTGGCCCGCCGAACGAAAATGCCGCTGTGGATGGAGACGCCGAAGTCCTCACGCCGTACGCAGATGGGC
>DASQBH010000566.1:0-2520 GCA_035635315.1 Longimicrobium sp. | reverse complement strand
GATCGTGGGCGCGTCCAGGACGTAGTATTCGTGGTTGGCGCGTTCGATGGCCTCGCGCAGCTCGCCGGCGCGCGCGGCCATCTCGGGGGGTGGGGCGGGTGGGGTCATTCCGCGGCGGGTGCGGTCTGGGAGGCGCGGACTACCTTGTTGCGGCCGCCGTGCTTGGCCTCGTACAGCGCCGCGTCGGCCGCCTTGAGCAGCTCTTCGGGGCTGTCGACGCCCTCGCGGATGGAGGCGACGCCGCAGGAGACCGTCATGCGGATCTCCGTGGCGCCGTCGCGGTAGACGTGCTCCTCCACCGCGCGGCGCACGCGCTCGGCAAAGTTGGCGCCCGGCTCCTCGTCGGTCTCGGGAAGGATGGCGATGAACTCCTCGCCGCCGTAGCGCCCCACCATGTCGATCTCGCGCGCCGTGTCCTGGATGATCTGCGCGGTCTCGTACAGCACCACGTCGCCGGTGGGGTGGCCGTAGGTGTCGTTGATGGCCTTGAAGCGGTCCAGGTCCATCATCACCACCGCGATGCTCTCGCCCGTGCGCGCCGAGCGGTCGAACTCGTCGTGCAGCAGCTGGTGCACGTGGCGGTGGTTGAACAGCTCCGTAAGGCCGTCGGTGATGGAGAGCTTCTTGAGCCGCTTGTTGGCCAGCTCCAGCTCGCGGTTCTTCTGGTCCAGCTCGTCCTGCAGCGTCTTGATGCGCAGCATGGCCCGCACCCGGGCCTCGAGCTCGCGAAAGTTGTAGGGCTTGCTGATGTAGTCGTCGGCGCCGCTTTCCAGCCCCTGCACCACGTCGTCGGCCTCGCTGAGCGCCGTGACCAGGATGATGGGGATGAAGGGGAGGGCGTCGTCCTCCTTGATGCGCCTGGCCACCTCGCGGCCGTCCATGCCGGGCATCATCACGTCCAGCAGGATCAGGTGGGGCGGCTGGTCGGCGACGGAGGCGAGGGCCTCTTCGCCGTTGGTCGCGGTCACCACCTCGTACCCCCGCGACGAAAGGCGCGCATCCAGGATGTCGACGTTGTCGGGAACGTCGTCCACCACCAGGATGCGCGTGGAGCCCGTCTCCGAGCTCACCTGTGTCGTCAAGCGTTGGCCTCCCGCCCGGAGCCGATGAACTTCTCCACCTCGGCCACCACGCGCCGCGGCTCGCAGGGCTTGGCCAGGTACCCGTCGCACCCTACCTCCTGCGCCTTGGCGCGGTCGGTGGCCAGCGCGTGGGCGGTCAGTGCGATGATGGGGATCTGCGAGGTGGCGGCGTCGCCCTTGAGGATGCGCGTGGCCTCCCACCCGTCGATGATGGGGATGGAGATGTCCATCAGGATCAGGTCCGGATGGTCCTCGCGGGCCATGCGCACCCCGTCCTCGCCGTTGCGCGCCTCGATCACCTGGTATCCAAAGTGCTCGAGGATGGTGCGGTAGACGGTGCGGTTGTCCTCGTTGTCTTCCACGAGGAGCACCGTCTTGCTGGAGTCCGCCATGCGGATGTGCCTCCTGAACGGTATCGGCTTCGGGCCCCGGCGGCGCACTGCCGGTGGCGCGCAAAGGGCAGAGGGATAATAATACCCCCCGGGTTCCCCCGTGCAAGCCTGCGCGGGCGCGTCCCGCGGTGCCCGGTGCCGCGGCCCGGATGGCACGACCGTTGCCGCCCCGGCCAGACACGCGTTTCCCTCCGTCCCCCCGAGACATTCCGCATGCAATACGAAGAGCAGGCCCGGCGGCTGGGCATTCTGGGCGGCTTTGCCCTGGGCATCGCCGTGGGAACGGGGGTGGCGCTGCTGATGGGCGGCCCCCGCGGCGCCCCCGGCTCCGCCGCCGTCAAGCGCGCCCGCCGGGTGCGCAGGGTGCGCGGCCGGCAGCTGGAGGAGGCGCGCGGCGGGGCGGCCGGGCGGGTGGCGCGGCGGAAGTTCAAGTTGTGAACGGGTGAACGGGAAGGTCTGGGGCGGGATGGTGGGCGCCCCCCTCCCCGGCCCTCCCCCACAAACTGCGTGGGGGAGGGAGGTGCGACGCACCTTGTCCAAGCGCGATCGAAGTTCTCCCCCTCTCCCGGCGCAGTTTGCCAAGGAAGGGGGTCTGGGGGTGGGGGCCGCGGACGCAGTGGGATGCATAGGAGCCCGCGATCGAATTCTCCCCTCTCCGCGAGGAACGAGCGGGGAGGGGCCGGGGGAGGGGCACCGCGCGGACGCAGTTCGATCTCCATCGACGAGCTTCGGACCCGGCGGCGGGATCGCCCGGATGACGGTCTTCGGCGTGGAAGCACATCAGCAGGGCGGCGGCTCCCGGCCGCCGCCCTGCGTTCTACAGGGGATACGGATCGAGTGATGTCGACGCCGCCGCAGGAGCTGGAGCCGCTGTACCGCCGCCTGTTCGCCGAGCGGCGGTTCGTGGTGGTGAGCAACCGCGAGCCGTACGAGCACCGGTGGTCAAAAGAGGTGGGGGAGATGGAGATCGGCCGCCCCGCCGGGGGGCTGACCTCCGCGCTGGACCCCCTGATGCAGGCGCTGGGCGGGATGTGGGTGGCGTGGGG
>DASQBH010000565.1:0-5883 GCA_035635315.1 Longimicrobium sp. | reverse complement strand
GCCGTCCCGCCGCCTCCACGCCCAGCACCGCCCCCTCGGGCGCGAGGTCCCGGAGGGCGGCGGCCTTCACCCACGCCAACGTCAGGCGTGGGAGCGCAGCTTGCGCTCGGTCACGCGCAGCAGCTCCTGCTTCACGTCCTCCAGCGGCAGCTGCTCCAGCACCTCGCCGAAGAACCCGAACACCACCAGCCGCACGGCCTCCGTCTTGGGGATGCCGCGGCTGAGCAGGTAGAACACCTCTTCCTCGTCCAGCTGTCCCACCGTGGCCGCGTGCGAGCAGCGCACGTCGTCCGCCTGGATCTCCAGGTTGGGGAGCGAGTCCGCCCGCGCCTTGTCGCTGAGGATGAGGTTGCGGTTGGTCTGGTACGCGTCCGTGCGCTGCGCCCTGGGGTGCACGCGGATGAGCCCGCGGAACACCGAGCGGCCGGTGTCGCTCAGCGCGCCCTTGAACAGCAGGTTGCTGCTGGCGTGCGGGGCGATGTGGTCCTGCAGCGTCTGGTTGTCGAAGTGCTGCGTGCCGTCGGCGATGTACAGTCCCAGCATGTCCACGTGGCTCCCCGGCGCCACCAGCCGGCACTGCACGTCCGCCCGCGCCACGTCCGCCCCGAAGCTGGTGTACAGCGTGGTGATCTTGGCGTCGCGCCCGGCGACCAGCCGGTCGGTGGAGAGGTGGACCACGCCGCGCCCGTACCGCTGCACCTGCGTGTAGATGACCGTCGCGGAATCATCCGCGAAGATCTCCGCGGCGCCCACGGAGAGCGTGGTCTTCGCCACGTCGTCGGAGCCCAGCTCCTCCACCACGGCCACCTTCGCCCCCGGCCCCGCGACCACCAGCAGCCGCCCCAGCGCCGTGGTGCCGCCCTCGCTGATCCAGCGGTAGACGCGGAAGGGGACCTCCACCTGCACGTTCTTGGGCACGTAGAGGAAGGCGCCGCCGGTCCAGAACGCGGAGCTGAGCGCCGCGAACTTGCCGTCATCGGGGGTGATGGCGGTGCCGAAGTGCTTCTGCACCAGCTCCGGGTGCTCGCGCGCCGCCGCCTCCAGCGAGGTAAAGATCACCCCCTGCGCCGCCAGCTCCTGCGGCAGCTCGCGCAGCACGACGGATGCGTCCACCTGCGCCAGCCGCGCGGAGGCGTCGCCCGCCTCGTCCATCAGCGTGCGCAGCCCGGCCGGGAGCGCGTCCGCGGCCGCCACGGGCGAGCGCTCGTCGGCAAAGGAAAAGGCGTCGAGCTTGAGGAGCTTGCGGATGTCGGTGTAGCGCCAGTCCTCCAGCCGCGTGGTGGGCATGGGGGTGGCGGCGAACACGCCGTGCGCGTGCATGCGCTGCTCGCGCAGCCACTCCGCCTCCAGCTTGCGCGCCGTGAGCATCTCCACCTGGTCGCGCGTAAACACGCCGACGTCGGCGGGGGTGGTGGCGGTCGATGTATCGGACACTGTTCTGTCGGTTACGTCAGGGTTCGTCTCGTGTGGCTTCGAGGGAATAGGGAATAGGGAATGGGGAATAGCCTGCCAACTGCGCCCGGATCCCCGAGCTACCGAGCAGTCGCCCTTTCTTGCTATTCCCTATTCCCTATTCCCTTTGGTTCCTGCCCTTATCCCACCGAGCCTTCCATCTCCAGCTCGATCAGCCGGTTGAGCTCCACCGCGTACTCCAGCGGCAGCTCCTTGGCGATGGGCTCGATGAAGCCGCGCACCACCATGGTGGCCGCCTCGTCCTCGCTGAGCCCGCGCGACATCAGGTAGAACAGCTGCTCGTCGCCGATCTTGCTCACCGTGGCCTCGTGGCCGATCTGCGCGTGCTGGTCTTCGATGTTGATGTACGGATAGGTGTCGGTGCGCGCCTGCTCGTCCAGCAGCAGCGCGTCGCACTCCACGTTGCTCCGGGCGTGGTGCGCGCCCGGCTGCACGTGCAGCAGGCCGCGGTAGCTGGACCGGCCGCTGCCGCGCGAGATGGACTTGGAGACGATGCGCGACGACGTGTGCGGCGCCGCGTGGATCACCTTGCCGCCGGCGTCCTGGTGCTGCCCGTTGCCCGCGTAGGCAATGGACAGGATTTCGCCGCGCGCGCGCTCGCCCACCAGGTAGCAGCTGGGGTACTTCATCGTCAGCTTGCTCCCCAGGTTGCCGTCCACCCACTCCATGGTGCCTTCGCGCTCCACCCGGGCGCGCTGCGTCACCAGGTTGTACACGTTGTGCGACCAGTTCTGGATGGTGGTGTAGCGCATCCGGGCGCCTTCCTTGACCACGATCTCGATCACGCCGCTGTGAAAGGAGTCCTGGCTGTACGAGGGGGCCGTGCACCCCTCGATGTACTGCACCTGGGCGCCCTCTTCCACGATGATCAGCGTGCGCTCGAACTGCCCCATGGCCTCGGCGTTGATGCGGAAGTACGCCTGCAGCGGCATGTCGAGCTTTACGCCCTTGGGGATGTACACGAAGCTGCCGCCGGACCACACCGCCGTGTTGACCGCCGCGAACAGGTTGTCGCGGAAGGGCACCACGGTGCCGAAGTACTGGCGCACCAGGTCCTCGTGCTCGCGCAGGCCGTCGTCCATCCCCTTGAAGATGACGCCCTGCTCCTCCCACTCCTTCTTGAGCGAGTGGTACACGACCTCGCTCTCGTACTGGGCGCCCACGCCGGCCAGGATGCGGCGCTCCTGGTCGGGAATGCCCAGCCGCTCGAAGGTGTTCTTGATGTTCTCCGGCACCTCGTCCCAGGTCTTGCCCGTCTTTTCGTTGGGACGGATGTAGAAGTAGATCTCGTCGAAGTTCAGCCCCGACAGGTCGCCGCCCCAGGTGGGCCACGGCCGCGCCTGGGCGTGCTTGAGCGCCTTGAGCCGGTTGGCCAGCATCCACTCCGGCTCGCCCTTCTGCGCGCTGATCTCGCGGACGATGTCTTCGTCGAGCCCCTTGCGGCTCTTGAAGACGTAGTCCTCCGTATCCTTGAAGCCGTACTTGTACTCGTCGAGGCCGAGCGCGGCTACATCTTCGTTGTAAGGCATGGTGCCTCCCTGAAAGTCGAAAAAGTACCTAGTGCCGAGTGCCGAGTACCCAGTGCGTCCGTGCCGTTACTCGGCACCAGGCACCAGGCACCAGGTACTCCTCACTGCTCACGCACCCACCTCTTCCCTCACCCAGTCGTACCCGCGCTCCTCCAGCTCCAGCGCCAGCTCCGCCCCGCCGCTGCGGATGATGCGGCCGTCCACCATCACGTGCACCCGGTCGGGGGTGATGTAGTTGAGCATGCGCTGGTAGTGCGTGATGAGCAGCACCGCCATGTCCTGCCGCTCGGCCTTGATCTTGTTGATGCCCGCCGTTACGATCTTCAGGGCGTCGATGTCCAGGCCGCTGTCGGTCTCGTCCATCACCGCCAGCTCCGGCTCAAGCATGGCCAGCTGAAGAATCTCGTTGCGCTTCTTCTCGCCGCCGCTGAAGCCGTCGTTCACGGAGCGCATGGCGAACGCCGGGTCCATCTCCAGCATGGCCATGCGGCTCTCCAGCTCCTCCTGGAAGTCGAAGATGTCGACCTCTTCGCCGCGCTTGGCGTTGAGCGCCGTGCGCATGAAGTTGGCGACCGACACGCCGGGGATCTCAACCGGGTACTGAAAAGCCAGGAACACGCCCTGGCGGGCGCGCTCGTCGGGCTGCATGTCCAGCACGCTCTCGCCGCGCAGCAGGATGTCGCCGTCCGTCACCTCGTAGGCGGGGTGGCCGCTGATCACCTTGCTGAGCGTGCTCTTGCCGGAGCCGTTGGGGCCCATGATCGCGTGGATCTCGCCCGCGTTCAGCTCCAGGTCCAGCCCCTTGAGGATCTCGGTGCCGTCCTCGGCGATCTCGGCGTGCAGGTTGGTGATCTTGAGCAGCGGTTCCGCCATCCTGTCAGTCTCCTGAAAGTCATCCGGCGCGTGACGGCCGGTATGTGTCGTTCGTCGGTCAGGTGTCCGCCGCCCCATACACCGCAGCGGGCGAGTCGGTCACCAAGAATGATTCTCCGTATCAACCGGCAACCTAGGTTCCGGGCACGGCCGCGTCAAGGCTGTGCGCCCGCGCGCGTGAGGGCGCGGCGGGTTCGCAAATTCCGTGCGGTGCGGCGCCCGTCCGCCCTCTCCACACCCGAGCCCCCCGCTGCCGGTGAACGCGACCGCCGAGACCCCGTTCCGCGCCCCTTCCGCCCGCCCCCGCACCGTGCTGGTGCTGGGGGGCGGGGGGATGAAGGGCACCGCGCACGTGGGCGTGTGGAAGGCGCTGGAGGAGTCCGGCATCGTCCCCGACGCCATCGTGGCGTGCAGCATCGGCTCGCTGATCGGCGCGGCGATCGCGGGGGGGATGGGGTGGCGCGAGCTGGCCGACATCGCCCGCGCGCTCACGCGCGAGGACATCGTGCAGATCAACCGCCGCGCGGTGTTCATGGGCGGGGTGCGCGAGGAGGCCGTCTTCAACGGCGACCACTACAAGGGGTGGATCCGCCGCAACCTGCCGCTCAAGCGCTTTGCGGACGCGCGGATCCCCATCCGCCTGAACGCCGTGTCGCTGGTCGGCTGCGGCGAGGTGTGGTTCGGCACGGGAAAGATCGAGGACATCGACCCCGTGGACGCGGTCTACGCGTCGTGCGCCATCCCCATCTACTATCCGCCGCTGCGGTGGAAGGGCGACTTTCTGGTGGACGGCGGGGTGCTGAACGTGGTGCCGGTGGACCAGGCGCTGGCGTGGGGCGCCGAGCGGGTGATCGCGGTGGACGTGGGCTCCGAGATCCAGCCTCCCGCGCCCGACTACTTCGACCGCGGGATGATCGCCATCCATGACCGCGTGCTGACGATGAACATCGCGGGGCAGCGGCAGCGCAACCTGGAGGCGTGGAATAACCTGCCGGTGACGCACGTGCGCCCGCGCATCGGCCACCTGGGCGCGTGGGACTTCACCCGCACGCAGTACTTTCTGGAGGAAGGCTACCGCGCCACCCGCGAGGCGCTCAAGACCATGCAGGCGGCGTAGGAACGATCACGCGGAGGCGCGGAGGAAAACGAGAGGACGCGGAGGCGTGACGGTTGCCTCCGCGTCCTCTCGTGTGTGAGACCCGAATCCGCAAAAAGAGTAACTGCACTCACGCAGAGCAGCAGAGAGGCAGAGCAGCAGAGGATTGGTCTCTGTTGCTCTGCCTCTCCGCTGCTCCGCGTGCAAAGTCTTTTGCCGGATTCGGTATGAGACCAGTTCACGGTCTGTCATTCTGAGGCCCGGCCGCTCCACGCTCCGGATCTCGCGCGAGTGGCTGCGGGGCCGAAGAATCTACCGTCGGTGCGCGCGTGGGTCGATGCGGCAGCCCCGCGTGATGCGTCGGACACGCAAGCGCCGGACAGGGCCGATGCCGTACAGGCGGGCCGGACGAAAGATCGTCCGGCCCGCTTCGACGTCTTCCACGCAACCGTGTGTAGTCCCCGGAAGCTTTGTCGGGCACTGTCGCGGCCGCATTTTCTTGCGCGGGGCTGCCGCGTCATCCTTCGAGCAACCGGACGGTAGATTCTTTGGCCCTGCGACCGTTGGGGAGGGCCGAGGGGCAGCGTGGCCGGGCCTCAGAATGACAGATGCGCGTTACGCTCGGAATGGGATCTCAGCCCGAGGGTGGTGGAAAAAGTTCTTTTTCGTGCCGACTATCGGGCAGGCGTGTAGCTTGTGCCGCATCGCCGTTCCCCATCCCAAGATCCCGGAGAGACAATGAGCGGTAGTATCCCCATCCTCGTGGACCAGGTGCCCGCCCAGGTCACCCGCGGCCCGGTGAGCAGCGCGAGTGCACGCGTGCTGGACGTGGTGGTGGAGGTTGCCACGGACGTGCTGAAGGAGCGCCTGGGAGAGCTGGCCCGCACCCTTTCCGACGCGGCGGAATCGGCA
>DASQBH010000564.1:0-5747 GCA_035635315.1 Longimicrobium sp. | reverse complement strand
GGCCAGCGCCGCCTCCACCTCCCCCAGCGGCGCCTCGTAGCTCCCCCGCGCGTACGCATCCCCCTCCGGCGCGGGCAGCGCCTTGCGGTCCAGCTTGCCGTTGGGCGTCAGCGGCAGCCGGTCCAGGGCGACGAACGCGCCGGGCACCATGTAGTCCGGCAGGATACGGCGCACGTGCGCGCGCAGCGCGTCCGTCTCCACGTCGCCCACCACGTACGCCACCACCCGCTTCTCGCCCGCGTCCTCGCGCGCCAGGACCGCGCACTCGCGCACGCCCTCGTGCTCCAGCAGCGCCGCCTCGATCTCGCCCAGCTCGATGCGGAAGCCGCGGACCTTCACCTGGAAGTCGGTGCGGCCGATGAAGTCGATCTCCCCCTCCGCCGTCCAGCGCACGCGGTCGCCGGTGGCGTACATCCGCGCGCCCGGAGTCCGCGAGAAGGGGTCGGGGAGAAAGCGCTCCGCCGTCATTGCCGGCCGCCCCAGGTAGCCGCGCGCCACCTGCGCGCCGCCCACGAACAGCTCGCCCGGCACCTTGTGCGGCACGGGGTTGCCGTAGCCGTCCAGCACGTACGCCGTCGTATTGCCGGTCGGCCGGCCGATGGAGGGCAGCCCCTCGCCCTCCGCCGCGACGGCGCCGCTGGTGGCGACGACGGTGTTCTCCGTCGGCCCGTAGTTGTTGACCAGGCGGAACGGGAGCGGCGCAGACGGCCGCGAGCGCAGCCGGTCGCCGCCCGCGAGCATCGTCCGCAGCGGCGCGTCCGCCGGCCACGCCAGCGGCAGCACGCTCTCCGCCAGCGGCGTGGGGAGGAAGGAGATCGTAATCCGGCGGTCGAGCAGCCAGTCGCGCAGCTCCGCGGGGGCGGTGCGCAGCTCCTCCCGCGGCACGTGCAGGCTGGCGCCGCGGGTCAGGTACGGCCACGTCTCCCACGCGCTGGCGTCGAAGCCCACGCCCGCCAGCAACGTGGCGCGGTCCGCCGCCGTCACCCCGAACTCCGCCGCGTGCCAGCCGCAGAGGTTGGCCAGCGCGCGGTGCTCCACCATCACCCCCTTGGGTTTGCCGGTGGAGCCGGAGGTGTAGATGACGTACGCCAGGTCCGCCCCGTTCACCCGCTGCCGCTGCCGCGGCCGCTCGGGCGACGCGTGCTCGGAGATGCGGGCCAGCCGGTCCACCGCCAGCAGCGAGACGCCGAAGCCGGAAACCCGCTCCTCGAGCGCCATCTGCGTGACGAGGACGGGCGCGGCCGTGTCCTCCAGCATGAAGGCGATGCGGTCCGCCGGGTACGCGGGGTCCACCGGCACGTACGCCGCCCCCGCCTTGAGCACGCCCAGCAGCGCCGCGGCCAGCTCCGGCGAGCGCTCCATGCACACCGCGACCCGGTCTCCGCGCCGCACCCCGCGCGCGATCAGCGCGTTGGCGATGCGGTTGGCCGCGCCGTCCAGCTCCGCGTACGACAGGCGGAATCCATCTCCCGAGACCGCCACGGCGTCCGGCGCCGCGTCCACCCGCGCCTCCACCAGGCGGTGCACCGGGGTGTCGACCGCGTAGTCCGCCGCCGTCGCGTTCCATCCCTCCACCACCCGCGCCCGCTCCTCGTCCGCCAGCAGCGGCAGCGCGGAGACGCGGGCCTGGGGGTCCGCCAGCATGGCGCGGAGAATCGACCGGTAGTGCTCCTCCATCCGCACCACCGTGTCCGCTTCGAAGAGGTCGGTGGCGTACTCCCACAGCATGGTCACCTCGTCGTCCGCGCCGGCCTGCTGGCTGCCGCGGGGGATGCAGATGACCTGCAGGTCGAACTTGGCGGACTCGTTGCTCAGCGCCTCGGTGACGTCCATCCGCACGCCGGGAAGCTCGAACGAGGGGTACGGCGCGTCGTGAAAGCTGAAGCAGGTCTGGTAGATGGGCAGATGGCTCAGCCGCCGCTCCGGCTGCACCGCCTCGACCACCTCGCCAAAGGGGATCTCGCGGCGCGCGTAGGCGTCGAACGTCGTCTGCCGGACGCGCGCGAGCAGCTCGGCGACCGTGGGATCGCCGCTCACGTCCGCCCGCAGCGCGACGGTGTTGACGATCATCCCGATCACCTGCTCGGCCACCCGCTCGTTTCGGTTCGCCACGCCGCCACCGACTGCGAAGTCCGTGGCGCCCGTGTAGCGGTGCAGAAGTGCCTGGTACGCGGCCATCAGCGTCACGTACAGCGTCACGCCGTGCCGGCGGCTGAACGCCTGCGCCTCGCGCGCCAGCTCCGGGGGCAGCCGGTAGCGCAGCGAGCGGCCCTGGAAGCTCATCTCCGCGGGGCGCGGCCGGTCCGCGGGCAGCTCCAGCACCGGCGGCAGGCCGGCCAGCTGCCCCTTCCACCACGCCAGCTGCTCCTTCGCCGTGGCCGAGCGCATCCACGCGCGCTGCCAGACGGCGTAGTCGGCGAACTGCACCTCCAGCGGCGGCAGGGGAGACGTCCGTCCCTGCGCGAACGCCGCGTACAGCGCCGCCAGCTCCTGCAGAAAGCGCCCGAAGCTCCACCCGTCGTGGACGAAGTGGTGTTCGACGGCCGCCAGCACGTGCGCGTCGTCCGCCGTGCGGTACAGCGTCCAGCGGATCAGCGGCAGCCGGCCCAGGTGAAACGGCTTCTGGAACTCGTCGCGGAGGATGCGCTCCAGCTCTCCCTGCCGCGCGTCTTCGGGAAGGGCGCGCAGGTCGGTGACCTGCAGCCGCGCCTCCCACGGCTCGCGCACCACCTGCCGCGGCTCGCCGTCCACGGCCACGAAGACGGTGCGGAAGATCTCGTGGCGGCGGACGATCTCCGTGAGCGCCGCCTCCAGCGCGGGAACGTCCAGCCGGCCCCGGAAGCCGATGGCCGCCTGGAAGTTGTACGACTTCATCCCCGGCGAGAGCTCCTGGAAGAACCAGATGGCCCGCTGGGAGAAGGAGAGCGGAATCGGCTGGTTCCGGTCGATGGGAACCAGCGTGGGGGCGTCGTCGTGCGCCGCGCCGCCGCGCTCCACGGTGCGCGCCAGCTCCGCCGGGGTGCGCAGCTCGAACACCGCGAACGGCGCCAGCTCCGCCCCGAACGCCTGACGCAGCCGCGACACCACCTGCGTGGCGCGCAGCGAGTGGCCGCCCAGCTCGAAGAAGTCGTCCTCCACGCCCACGCGGTCCACGCCGAGGACCTCCGCCCACACGCGGCAGACGGCGTCCTCCGCCGGCGTGCGCGGGGCCACGTACGCGCGCTCCGCGTCCACGGCGGGGGCGGGCAGGGCGCCGCGATCCACCTTGCCGTTCGGCAGCCGCGGGAGGCCGTCGAGCGCGACGATGAACGTCGGCACCATGTAGTCGGGCAGCCGGTCCTGCAGGAACGCCCGGAGCGCCGCCGCGGACGCGTCCGTCCCCTCTTCCGCCACCACGTAGCCAACCAGCAGGCGGTCGCCCGGCGCATCCTCCCGCACCACCGCGGCGGCGTCCGCAACGGCGGGGTGGCGGCGCAGCGCGTCTTCCACCTCGCCCAGCTCCACGCGGTAGCCGCGCACCTTCACCTGGTGGTCGGTGCGGCCCAGGCAGTCCACCTGCCCGTCCTCCCCGCCGCGCCCCAGGTCGCCGGTGCGGTACATCCGCGCGCCCGGCTCCGCGCTGAAGGGGTCGGGGATGAACTTCTCCGCGGTGGCGGCGGGGCGGCGCAGGTAGCCGCGGCTCAGCCCCTCGCCGCTGATCCAGATCTCCCCCGTCTCCCCGTGCGCAACGGGATCGAGGTCGGAGTCGAGGATGTACAGCCGGCTGTTCGCGATCGGCCGGCCGACGGGCATCGTGCGCTCCGTGCCGCGCGGGGGGATGGCGTACGTGGAGTACGTCGTATCCTCCGTGGGCCCGTAGAGGTTGATGACCTGCTCGAGGTTGGGAAGGGCGCGGTAGAGGTCCTGCGCCAGCTCGTTGCGCAGCGGCTCGCCGCCCAGGTTCAGGGAGCGGATGGATGCGGGGATGCCGCCCATCCGCAGCAGCTCGGCGGCGGAGGAAGGGACCATCGACGCCACCTCGACGGACTCTTCCGCCGGCAGCGTGGCCAGGTGCAGGGCGTTGGGGACGATGACGATCCGTGCGCCCAGCGAGAGCGGCACCCAGGTCTCCGCCACGTGCACGTCGAAGCAGACCGAGGTGCTGGCGAGCACCGACGTTCCCTCGCCGATCCCCAGCACCTCCGGCGCCCAGCGGATGAGCGTCACGACGCTGGCGTGGCGGATCTGCACGCCCTTGGGGATGCCGGTGGACCCCGACGTGTAGATGACGTGCGACAGGTTCTCCGGGTCCACCCCGGATTCCAGCGGCTCCGCGGATTCGCCCGCCAGCGCCGTCCACTCCGCGTCCAGCGCGACGACGGCGGCGCCCCCGGCATCCACCGAGCCCGCCAGCCGCGGCTGGGTGAGGAGGACGGGGACGCGGGTGTCGGCCAGCATCAGCCGCACGCGGGCGGGCGGATAGGCGGGGTCCAGCGGCACGTACGCGCCGCCGGCCTTCAGCACGCCCAGCATCCCCACGATCAGCTCCGGCGCGCGCTCCATGTAGACGCCGACGAGCACGTCCGGCCCCACGCCGTGGCGGCGCAGCAGGCGGGCGGCCTGGTTGGCGCGCGTATCCAGCTCGCGGTACGTCAGCTGCCGGCCGCCGCAGCCCAGGGCGACGGCGTCGGAGGTGCGGCGCGCCTGCGCCTCCACCAGCTGGTGCACGCACCAGCCGGCCGGGTAGTCGCGCGCTGTGTCGTTCCAGGGATGGATGCCCTCGAGCAGCGGCGTACCCACCGCGCCCGGCCAAATGGAAGAACGCTCCACGTGCAGCTCCGTAATCGTTTCAGGATGCCGTTCTGACGGAGCAACTGAAGACGTGCTCCTTACGATATGCGACACAGTTTACGTACGTGCGGCCCCAGAGAGACAACACTATCAGACCCAGCAGCAATTCGTCAACTCCTTTCTTAAAAAGACTGTGTCAATACTGTACATCTGCTACAACCAGCAGTATCATGTGGTAAAAACCTAGCATGGAAGCGCGATTTGTTTCTAGCACGATATTTTCTAGGGCTCTGTTTGTATTGGTCCAAAAAGATCTGTATCAGGTTCAAGAGTACAGATCTGGACATCTTCATCTCTTTTAAACGTTGAGCGTTTGAGGTGCATGCGCGCACTTTAAGACATCTTGAGGACAATATTTGAATGTTGGGATCTCCAACACATCACAACTCTCGGCGCGACGCGTAGCCGTGGGCGGGATAGCTGGGGTTGCTGCCCGGCACGCCCATCGTGGCCGTAGACGAATGAACCCTCCGGCGGCGGGCGGGGAGGGTTGCGCGAATTGGGGGGGCGTTGTATCTTATTCCCCGAGCGCTGCTTAGGTGCAGTGCAGGGGCCGATGGGGGTGTCCGGAAGGATGCCGCCGCGGACCAACGGGAGCCCGAGGGTTCCCGCGGTGTTCACGCCCTATGTCGAACCTGAACGAAGGAGGTGATCTCTTGTCCATTACGACGACTGCTCGCAACCTGACCCGGGCAAGCGATCGCCGCATCGGCGCCTGAGCCGAGCAACGAGGCGAAACCTCTCCGCAAGACGCGGGTTGCCACTGCGGCATCGCGTCGGGAAGCGGCAGAACTGAAAGCACCACCGGCATCCGTGCCGGTGGTGCTTTCTTTTGTGCCCGCGTCGGCGTCGCTGACCCGGAGTCTTATATCAACTCCCGGCAAAAGAATTCTCACACAGAGGAACAGAGGAACAGG
>DASQBH010000563.1:0-4177 GCA_035635315.1 Longimicrobium sp. | reverse complement strand
CGACGCGTACCCGCCGCTCATCCGCGCCGTGCAGGACGCGCTGGTGCAGGCCAGGGGGATCCCCGTCGCGCTCCCCGTACCCGGTGACCCCGTCGGCGCGGTCGCGCTCGCTTCCGATACCGTCGTGGCTGAGCCGGCAGGCCACCGCTAGCCGATCCGGCCTGGAGTCGTGATTCCATAATCAGGCAAGACAGGTCTCATATCACGCAGAGGATGCAGATGGCAACAGCCTACCGGGAGTAGGCGTCATGCGTGATGGCGCCGGAGCGTAGGTGACACCCAACTGTGGCGGGCGCGTGCGCGGGCGTCTCCCAGGCCATTAGTCTGGGGTCGCACATCCGCGCCAGCTGCACCACACGGCTCTCTTCAACAGCCCTTCGCGCAGGCCGTTCCGGATCTCGGCATGACGCTGTCTGATGCCATTTGATCCGTGATTGCTTCCGATGGGCCTTCACTGCACATGCGCGCGGGACCAGCCACTTTGATCACGCTATGCAGCGAACATCCCTGGTGTGAGGTGGTCCTTAACCAGTGAGGCTCGGCTCCAGTACTCGCGCAGCCGCTCGGCATGCTCGCGCGGCATCGCTTCGGACGCCACGGATGTACTCCACGCTGCTGCCGTCCGCTCAATCGTTTCCTGGACTATGCGGATCGTCTCCTTCACGTCACCGCCCGATTTCTCGGCGAGCCGCGCGAACGCAGCTATGTCGACCCTGAACGGGTCTTTGGTGCCCGCGAACTTCAGTGCCAACTCACGCGTTGTCTCGTCCGGCCAAGCGATGGTCGCGACTTGATCGTAGAGCGGGGAGAGCACGGCACTAATGTCGTCCGGGTACAGCAACGACCAGTTTTTGAGATGCGCATCCATGTTTCCGGACGCAACCATGAACGCGAGCCTTCGCACGAGTTCTCTGTACCCCGCCGGTCCCACGATCTGCTGAACAAGCTTGGCGCAACCCTCGTACGTGACCTGCTCATATTTCAATGCGGGAGGGAGATTCACCAACTGGGCGAAGTCTTCCTGGTGGATGCGTCGTTTCCCGTCGCGATCATAGCGGCGAATCAGGAAGACGTTCGTCCCGTCCGGGGCATATGAGCGCAAGGCCGGCGGAAGTATCTCCAGCGAGGCAATCTGGCATTCCGGGACTTGCAGGCCGGCTGCCCGGGCCCACTCCATCGTCGCGAACTCGTTCTCCACCAAACCCGGAAACCGTCGCGAGTCCAGCTTTACGATCCAATCACCCAGCTGTCCATGAACAGGGAGCGTAATTTTCTCTTGCTCTCGCAGCACGGAGAATTTCATTTGCACTCCGGGGAGTGAGAAGCGAAGGGCAAGTTCCGTCTGCACGGGTGTTTCCGCGTAGTCCCGCGCGTCGCCTTCCCCCTCTTGGATGCTCCCGTTGGCGAACAAGCCGGCGTCTATGGCGGCGGGGAGGACTTCAACGGCGCCTGGAAGATCCCGGCCAACGGCCGCGAGAATGGGAAGATCCGCGTCCGTTTCAAGGCCGAGCGATCGCCTCAGTAGGTCGCGGAGGGCTCCTTCGGGAACGAGGTTCGCGAACCAAGGCGGAAGGGCCCCTCTCTTGCCACTGTAGGCCTTGCCAAGATCGTCCTCAAAGTGCTGTCCCAGAACAGGCCGACGGGGCAGGCGCCGGTAGTCCTCCAAGAACCGGAATGACGAGCGGTCCTGCGGGGGATCATGCGCGATTTGTCCGGCAAGCACGTCGTGCAGAAGCACGTCATAATGAGGCATCAGCCGTCCTCGCCCGCGTGTTCCAAGATGTACCGTACAGACGGTCGATCGCCCCGCTCCCAAGCGGCAAGTCGTTCAGCAAGGTTACGAACGGCGCTCTCGATCCTGGATTTCCGCTCATTGAAGAATATGTCGGGCTTGCCGGAGGCGAGCGCCTCGGCCGCCTCCGGTGAGATTGCGTGGGACGCAAAAACCTTCGTGTGGTTATGGTTGCCCAGTTCCAAAAGGTCTTTCCGCGCGCTTCCCGAGCCGGGGAGCAGAATTCGGTTCGCAGGGCTACGCGCCAGTCCCTCGTGCCGCGGAATAATGCTGCGGAATGCGGCCGCATCTTGGGCTTCAATGAGGGCAGCAACATCGACCACGTGGTCGTTTTGCGGATCGAGCGGATTTAGCGATGCCATCCCTAGTAGCGCAAGACGACTTTCGGCAGCGCGTGCGTCGAATCGCGCTGGCAAGATGAAATCAGCCGGGCGCGTATTCGGAACTAGCGATAGAAGCTCCTGCACGGTTCCTTCTTCATCATTCTCTCGGATACACGCGACGCCACGGCGCAAGAGTGTCCGCTCGTCGTAGAACGCCGTCGTCAGCAGAGTTCGCCAAGTCCAGCGTGTTAGCAACTGCGTGGAGCGGGGTCCCGGGTCCGGGAAGAGGTGAAAGAATCGCGTGAGCACCACCAAGGGCAAGGACCTAGGCAAGAGCCGCAGGTGAGGAATCTCCGCGTCTCGCTTCAGGAAAGAGAGGACCCGCCGGAGAGCGGGCAATGCATCCCGAACAGCATCCCGAAGGACTTCCGGATCCTTGCGGTAATGCTCCGCGAAGCTCCTAGTTACATCCAGCCCTTTGTATGCAATGAGGCAGGAGTGTAGTTGTTCCTCGTCGGGGCGGCCCATTCCGAGTTGCTGAAGCTCAGTCGCCAAGTCGCCGAGCGTGGAAGGGTGATCTCCCGCATCTCCAAATAGCGCGTCGTGCACCTCTTTCCAATGGAGCGGTTTTCCAGAGTTGTTCGTCCGATAGAAGATGTCTTTCAGCAGTTCCTCGTCGTCAGTCTCAACAACATAAAGAGGAACCCGATACTGACGGAGCCGCGTTCCTGCTTGGAAGACGGCGGTCCGCAGGGCGGCGTCGGCGGAATGCGGCCAGTTGAAGATCCATTCGCTCAGGCCTGATGCATCGAGCAAGTGTGCCACCGGTACCCAGGTACTCGGAATCTCACCGCTCTTCGGTGGAGGCTCAAACGTCTGGTTTGCAGCATCGAAGTAGAGGACGTAGGCGTCCACAGGTGTTGTCGGGACAGGTGTCGGGCGAGCGAGCCCCGCCGCCAACGCTGTAAGGCGTTGCTGTCCGTCGACCACCCACAATGCCGATTGCGTCTCCGGGGCATCAATCCGCAAGGGTCCGATCTCAATCGCCTTTGCCTCGGCCGCGCCCTTTCGGAGGAGAAGCGAGCCGATGGGATAACCCCGGTAGATGCTTTCGAACAGAGATTTTACATCGGCCGCCTCCCACCTGAGCCCACGTTGGAACGAAGGAATTCTCACAGTACCTCGCATGACGCGGCTCACCAAATCTTCGACTGTTTCGGTGTCCGCCTCAGGCCGTACCGCGAGGTGCTTGGTGTTTCCCGACATATCGGTGCTTTCTTTGGGTTCCATTCGGTTCTTACGCAATCTAGACGCTAACCGCAGTTCATGTAAAGAGGGCTAGACTAGGCGAGCGGTAGCGTGGTTCGCTGCCCGAAGCTGCACCGCCTGCTATGCAAGGATGTTGTCGTGCTGGGCAACTGGGGATCGCCCAAAGCGGTTCCTGGAACGCATCGGCACGGAGGTGGCGCGGCAGGCGCGACGGGGAGGGCAGAGGTGAAGGCGGACGCGTGGGTGCGGGAGGAGATCGCGGCGGCATTTGCGGGCTGACGGCCGATCGCCGCCGCTTTTGGAGAATAGGAGCCGCTGAGGGTCGGCAATCGCGACGATCGCGCATAGCAGCCTCGTCCACCTCCACGAGGGGCGGACAGCGGCGGTCCTTACTGGAACTGGGCGCGGAACGCGTCGAGGTCGGCGCGCAGCGTGGCGACCTCCGCCCGCAGCGCTTCCACCGTACGCTCCAGCGCCGCGACGCGGTCGTCCTCCGCACCGGCGCGATGGATGGCCGGCTCTTCCGCCGTTCCGGGTGCATCGGCCGGCGGCTCGCCGCTCAGCAGGTGCGCGTAGCGAACCTCCTTCTGCCCCGTACGGCGGGGGAGCCGCGCAACGAGCGGCTCCGGCTGCCGCGCGATCAGCGATTCCAGCACCCCCTCCAGGTCCGCGACATCGGCGAACGGCTCCAGCCGCGCCGTGCGCGTGTACAGCTCGCCCGGCGTCTGCGGGCCGCGGAGCATGAGCACGCCCAGCACCGCCAGCTCGCGCCGGTCCAGCTTCCACTCCTGCC
>DASQBH010000562.1:0-4380 GCA_035635315.1 Longimicrobium sp. | reverse complement strand
CCTGGTGCAGCGCGTGTTCGACGCCACCCCGCCCGAGTTCAAGCGCACCTACACCGTCTCCTTCGACGACGCCGATCCCGAGGAGATGGACCTTCCCGACTTCGTCCGCGCCCTTCTGGAGCGCCCCGGCGGCACCCGCGCCGAGCTCACCATCTCCGTCGCCGAAGACCTCTACGACGACAGCCCGGCGGACGACGACGAGTAGCACCTCGGCGGTATCTACACCTCCATCGCACATCGCCAACCCATCCCGGACCTTCTCCACAAACTGCGTGGGAGAAGGATGATTCGTAGCGCCGGGTAGCAGGGCGTTGCGGATGATCTGCGGCGAGATGGTGGGCCGCCCCCCTCCCCGACCCTCCCCCGCAAACTGCGCGGGGGAGGGAGGTGCGACGCACCTTCTGGAGCGCGATCGAATTCTCCCCTCTCCGTGAGGAACGAACGGGGAGGGGCCGGGGGAGGGGCACCCCGCGGACGCAGCTCGATCCCTGCCGAAGCGCGATCGAATTCTCCCCTCTCCGTGAGGAACGAACGGGGAGGGGCCGGGGGAGGGGCACCAGGACCCACACCTGAAACACACGTTCACCCTCCAAATCCGCCAGATCGCTCCCCTTGAGCCGACCAGCGGACCCACTTCCCGCCAGGGGTTGACCCGGCGCGAACCGCCTGATTCCTTCGTGCGTCCAGCCGCGCGCAGGTGGGGTTCGCGCCCGCGATCATCATCCCTTACAATCGGGGTCCATCATGCCTCTTACGCAGAGCCGCGACGTGACCGACGCATCCGCCCTCGCCCCCGATCCCCAGTCCGTGCTGCTGGAGCGCTTCGGCCTGCGTGAGTTCCGCGACGGGCAGCGCGAGGTGATCGACTGCCTGCTGGGCGGCGGCAGCGCGCTGGCCGTGTTCCCCACGGGCGGCGGCAAGTCGCTGTGCTACCAGCTTCCCGCGCTGCTGCTGGACGGCGTGACCGTGGTCGTCTCGCCACTCATCGCGCTGATGAAGGACCAGATCGACTACCTGCGCTCCCGCGGCATCCAGGCCGGCCGGCTGGACAGCTCGCTCACCCGCGAGGAAGCGCTTGAGGTGGAGCGGGGGCTCCGCGCGGGGACGCTCAAGCTGCTGTACGTGGCACCGGAGCGCTTCAACAACGAGCGCTTCCTGGACCAGCTGGGCCGCGCCCGCATCTCCCTGTTCGCCGTGGACGAGGCACACTGCATCTCGCAGTGGGGCCACAACTTCCGCCCCGACTACCTCAAGCTGGCCGAGACGGCGCGCCTGGTGGGCGTGGAGCGCGTCCTGGCCCTGACGGCGACGGCGACGCCGGCGGTGGTGGACGACATCTGCGCCAGCTTCCAGATCCCGCGCGAGTGCGCCATCGTCACCGGCTTCCATCGGCCCAACCTCTTTCTGTCCACCCTCCCCACGGAGCGCGCCCGCCGCGAGCGCGTGCTCCTGCAGCGGATCCGCGAACGCGAAACGGGGCCGGGCATCGTCTACGTGACCCTGCAGAAGACGGCGGAATGGGTCGCGAAGTCGCTGGCGGATGCGGGAGTGCCGGCGCGCGCCTACCACGCGGGGATGGATACGGAGCAGCGGACGGCGGTGCAGGAGTGGTGGAAGGGCTCCGACCGGGCGATGGTGGTGGCGACGATTGCCTTCGGGATGGGGATCGACAAGGCCGACGTGCGCTACGTCTACCACTTCAACCTTCCCAAGGGGCTGGAGAGCTACAGCCAGGAGATCGGACGCGCCGGGCGCGATGGACTTCCGTCCATGGTGGAGCTGCTGGGGAGCCTGGAGGACCTGTCGACGCTGGAGAACTTTGCCTACGGCGACACGCCGGACCACGAGGCCATCCGCGGGCTGGTGCAGGAGGTGGCCGACAGCGGGCCCACGTTCGACGTGGCGCCGCAGAGCCTGGGCAATCGCCACGACATCCGCCAGCTCGTCCTGCGAACGGCGCTCACCTACCTGGAGCTGGCGGGGATCCTTCGCCAGAGCACGCCGTTCTACGCCGGCTACAAGCTCCGCGCGATCGTGCCCGTCAAGGAAATCGTCGGCCGCTTTCAGGGGGAGCGGGCGCGGTTCGTGGAGGGGATCTTTCGCCGCGCCAGGTTCGGCAAGACGTGGTACACGCTGGACCTGGACGGGCTGGAGCCGGAGGAGCGCAGCCGCACCGTGCGCGCGGTGGAGTACCTGGGTGAGCAGGGACTGGCCGAGGTGCAGGCCAGCGACCTTCGGCTGCGCTTTCAGAAGCTCGTCGCCCACCCCGACGTGGACGCGGTGACGGAGGAGTTGGTGGGCCGCTTTCACCAGAGCGAGGCGGCGGAGATCGCGCGCATGGCTGCCATGGCGGAGCTGGTTACGCGCGACGGCTGCCAGACCAACTACCTGCTGGCGTACTTCGGTGAGCCGCACGACGTGCCGTGCGGCCACTGCACCTGGTGCCAGACGGAGCGCGCCACCGTATTTCCCCCGCTGCCGCCGCCGCACCCCATCGAGGCGCGGGTAGACGCCTCCGCCTTTGCCGCGCTGGTGCGCGCCAACCCCGACGCGCTGGGCACGCCCCGCCGCCGGGCGCGCTTTCTGTGCGGCCTCGCCAGCCCGGCGCTCAGTGCGGCAAAGCTGAGCCGCCACGTGATGTTCGGCGCGCTGGAGGACCACCGCTTTGCCGAGGTGCTGGCCTGGTGCGAGCGGCAGGGTTGACGCGGTGGGCGCCGTCCTGGGCTGGCCCCCGGTCGTCTGGGCCATGCGCATCGCGCTGCTGGTGCTGCTGGCCGGCTGCTCGTACCTCTACCTGCTGCTGATCGCCCCGTTCTTCCGTCCGGCGCACGTCCTGCGTATGCTTAAAGCGGACATTCCGCGCGTGCGCAGCCTGGGCGCCGAGATCGCCGGCACCCGCGGCGACGTGGAGTTCGAGCACGGAGGGAGTGCGCTGGAATTGAGCGAAGAGGCCACGCAGGGTCTCGCGCGGCGTACCAGCAGCGCTTCCAGGGAGGCAGAAGCCGATGAGTCTCCGTGAGATGGAGAGGATGAGGTCCTCGTTCCATGCCATCCATGCGTACTACACCTGCCTTGCCGGGTTGGCTGCGCGTGCCATAAAACGGGCTACGATCGTGCCCGAGGTCCCGCCGCTCAACGAGCTCGAGGTTGTAGATGGCTGGGTGGTGCGGAAGGGCCGGCCGGTGTGGTCGGTTCGCGAGGAGAAGTTCACCAGCTCCCAGCTGGGCTGGACGGGCCTGTCGATCGCCGCCGCCCGGTCTGCCTGGGCACATGCGACCGAATACCGTCTGCAGGCAACCCGGCATCTGCTCGACCACACCGCCCGGTGCCTGGAGCCCGTGAACCACGCACCGGAGCGGAAGGCGCGGCTGCTGGCGGAAATCGGGTTTTACGGGAGCCTGATCGAAGAGCACCACCGTGCGCTCCGGGGTGAGGCACCGTTCCCTCGGGTCCCCGAGGCCCGGGAACTGGAGTTCGTGAACGGCTGGCTGACGTGGAACGGACATCCGGTCTGGTGGTCGGGACAGCGCGCGAGTGATGTCGTGCCGGCGGCAGGTGCCAGTCCGCCCGAGGCAGCCGTCGGCGGCGAAGCGCCGGCGCGAGAGCGGCCCAGGTTGCGCCGCCTGCTTGCCCTGCCGTGGCGCCGCGCGGCAGCGTGAGAGAAGGTTTGAAGTTGAATCCCGGGCCGGCGGCAGCTTACACTGCCTTCTCCCTCATCGCCGGGCAGACCGGGATGCGCCGATCACGCCGCGTAGCACGTCTTGCCGCCGCGCTCATCGCAGTCCTGTGCGCGAGCGGCGCGGCCCGCCCCTGCGGCGCGCAGACCGTCAGCGCGACCAGCGGAGACCCCGCCGTCATCGCCCGCATTCGTACGGAGTTCGCGGCGATCGAGCGCGAGGCGCCTGCCTACCGGCAGACAAGACACGAAGTCTGGAATTTCTCGCTGGAGGGCGGCGAGCTCACGGGCTTCTACCGCGGCCGCGAGCTGCGAAAGCTGTACGCGCGGCTGTTCGGCGAGACGTGGCAGGGCACGGAGGAGTACTACTTCTCTGGCGACGACCTGATCTTCATCCACACGGTTCAGGAACGGTACGACGAGCCGTTCAGCGGCCGTGTGCGATGGACCATCGAGCATCGCTTCTACTTCGATGGCGGCCGCCTCATCCGGCGGATCCGCACCGTGCGTCCCGCGTTTGGCACAGGCGTGGACCTGTCGGCGTACGATCCGGACCTATCCCCGCTGCTGCGGAACGCCGGGCTCTTTGCCGCCTGCGCGGCTGCCCCCGCTTCCGATGCACCCCAGTGCACCGCGCCGGAACCGTAGCGCCCCTGCGGCGGATACTCGAGAAGGAATATTCACGCCTCAGTTCGCCACGAGGC
>DASQBH010000561.1:0-3277 GCA_035635315.1 Longimicrobium sp. | reverse complement strand
GCTGCTGCTGGTGGGCGACCTGAGCGCCGACGAGGCGCGGCGGCTGGCGGAGCAGGCGTTCGGCGCATGGCAAGGGACGGCGCCGCGTCCGCCGCGCCCCGCCAACCCGGTGCGCCCCGTCGCGGCCACGCGGGTGATCCTGGTGGACCGGCCGGGCTCGGTGCAGTCCGCCATCCGCATCGGGCAGGTGGTGATGGGGCCGGAGGACCCGGAGTACCTGCGGCTGGTGGCGCTCACGCAGGTGCTGGGCGGCGCCTTCAACGCGCGCATCAACCAGAACCTGCGCGAGCGGCACGGCTGGACCTACGGCGCCTTTGCCAACTACACCACCCTGCGCGGCGCGGGGACCATGTTCATCAACTCGTCCGTGCGGACCAACGCCACGGACTCGGCGGTGGCGGAGTCGGTGCGCGAGTTTCGCCGCATCGTGGACGAGGCGGTGCCGGCGGAGGAGCTGGCGGGCGCCACGGGGAACCTGGCGGGGAGCTTTCCCGCCAGCGTGCAGACGGTGCAGGGGCTCGCGCAGCGGATGCAGGGGCTGCTGGTGTGGGGGCTGCCGCTGGACTTCTACGCCACCTACGGCCCCCGGCTGGCGGCGATGACCCCCGCGGACATCGCCGCCGTCGGCCGCGGGCGCCTGACCCCCGGCGCGCTGACGGTCGTGGTCGCGGGCGACCTGGCCACCATCGAGGCCCCCATCCGCGCCCTGAACCTGGGCGAGGTGGAGGTCTGGTCCCCCTCCGGCGAGCGCATCCGCTGATTCGGACGAAACCCCGGCTTCCAGGCTCTGGAAGCCGGGGTTTCGTCACTCCTGCCACTGCCCTATATTTGAGGGCGATTGGAGGAGCAATGGATCGATTGAACGATTTCCTCGGGTCCGAGGCGCGCGCCCGGCTGCTGGCACACTTCGTTGTGCACCCGGATGGACGGGACCATGTGCGCGCCCTGGAGCGGCACACAGGCCTGGGCAAGCGCTCACTGCAGGCGGAGCTTGCGCGTCTGGAGGCGATGGGGCTGGTGCGGCGGGAGGCGGATGGCCGCCGCGTCGTCTACCGCCGCGAGGACGGCAACCGGCAGTGGCGCGCGATCGAGTCGCTGGTGGCGGAGTACGCGCCCGGCCTGGTGCTGCGTGACGCGCTGAACGAGGTGCCGGGCATCGACGCCGCGTTCATCTTTGGCTCTCAGGCGCGCGGCGATGCGCGCCCGGACAGCGACATCGACCTGCTGATCCTGGGCGAGCGGATCGACGACGCGGAACTCGGCGCCGCGCTGCTGGAGACGGCGCTCGTGCTGGACCGTCCCGTAGACGTGAAGCGGTACGATGCCGAGCGGTTCATCCGCGACCGTGCCCCCGGCGCGAGCTTTCTCCCTGCCGCCCTCGCGGGACCGATCCACTTTCTCATCGGCTCGCCGGCCGTGCTTCCTGGCCCCTCTCTCGCGTTCGGCCGATGACGGATCGCGTTCAGAATCTCGTCGATGCCGGCCGTCTCTCTCGCGAACCGGCCAGCGACGACGAAGTCGCCGGATTGTGGACCAATGCCGTGCAGGCGTTCCGGGATGCGCTGGTCGAAAGCGTGAGTGCCAACGGACGCCTGCTGCGTGCGTATGACGCGGGCCGGATCGCGGCAGCGGCGATCGTGCGCTCCCGCGATTTGCGTGTGCGAGCGGCGAACCATCACGAGCTCACGCTGGCTGTCGCGGCGCTGGTGTCCGGCGCCGAGCTCGCCAAAGCCTTCAGCGAGATGGATGGCATGCGCCGGCTGCGGGCGGATCTCGAATACGGCTGGCAAGCCGGTGCGTCCGAAAACGACGTGCAGCGGGCGCTGGACGTGGTACGTCGGATCCTTCGCGGCGGCTCGGTGGAATTGGTCGCGACCCGGCAATCGCTGAACGCGCGGCTCCCGGAGCACTGATGCCTCTGGCGAGTCGGCGTCATGGATCGATGAGCCGGCTGCGGCTCATCCTCGTGCTTTTGGCGCTCCTGGGCTGCACGTCGGCTCCCCAGCCTCCCGCGCCGGCGCCCGTGCCCGCGGCACCCGTGGCCGAGCCGCAGCGGACGGCGGCGCGGGTGGACACGTTCAAGGTGTGCATCCTGCACCGCGGCAAGCTGATCGACGCGCGGGTGGAACTGCAGCCGACGGGCGACACCACGGTTGGCGGGCGACCGTTTTCGGAGGTGTACGGCGACACTGGGCAGTATGCGCTCACGCGCGAGTGGTACGTGAACAACGAGACCATCGACTACGACCCGGAGAGCATCTGCTTCATGAAGTACGGCCTGCCGCGGCTCATGGAGCGGGACAGCCTGGTGCGCCTGGGGGAGTGGCGCGGCGTGCCAGTGTTCCGCGAGAGCTCCGATGATCCGCGCAGCCCGATGGTGGTGTACGTTCCCGTGCGCGCCGGGTGCGAGTTCCACCCGTACCAGACGGAAGCGAGCGCCCCGCCGCCTGCCTGTCCCCAGCCGCCTTACCGGTTCTCCGTCCCCTGAGAGGGTGTTGCAACCCCAAACCGCGAGCGTGACTTCCTGAGGGAGCGCCACGCGGAACCTGAACCTTCACAACAACTTGCGCGCGACCGAAGGATCTCTCCTCCCGGCGGCCTCGGGGCCGGATTCACGGCGTCGATCCTGCCCTCGTGGTTCTGCCGGCGAGATCCTTCGGTCGGCGCCATCGTCTGTCGTGCAAGCAGGTCGTGGAGCGGCGCCTCCCTCAGGAAATCAAATTTGGCAGGTTTAGCAACACCCCCCGAGGCTGGCGGATCTCACCCGCCTTGCAATTTCGAATGATGAGGCATTTCAGGCTGGCCGTTGTGCTCGCCGCGCTTGCGAGTTGTACCTCGGCTCCCGCGCCATCCCCGGCGGAACCGGCTCCCGCGGCGCGCGTGGCGGATGCTCCGCGGGTGCACACGTTCGAGATGTGCGTGCTGCACCGCGGCAAGCTGATCGACGCGCAGCTGGAACTGCAGCCGTCGGGGGACACCACCGTGGGCGGGCGGCCGTTCGCGCAGGTGTACGCCGACACCGGGCAGTACGCGGCCGGGCATGAGTGGTACAGGAACAACGAGAGCATCGACTACGATCCGCAGAACGTCTGCTACGTAAAGTATTACGTGCCGCGGTACGTCGCCCGGGACAGCCTGGTGCGCGTGGGGGAGTGGCGAGGCGTGGCCGTGTTCCGCATGCGCTCGGATGATCCGGAGATCCCGGGCGGGCTGTACGTGCCGGATCGTCCCGGGTGCGTGTTCCAGGCGTACCAGTACAGGGCCAGCGCGCCGCCAT
>DASQBH010000560.1:0-5329 GCA_035635315.1 Longimicrobium sp. | reverse complement strand
AAGGCACGGGCGCTCTCCTACGCCGTTTCAAAGCGTTGGTTTCCGCAAGTCGAACTCGATGTGTCTACTCACATCACTATACAGTCAAAACCTATCAACATCACTGACATTGATGTCTTCGCAGCGATCCCGGGCGACTTGGGTCGATACCAGTACATACTTATTGATTGCAAAACTGCCAAGAATGAGTCTCCTATTGGTAGAGCTCTCTGGTTGCGCGGTCTCATGGAAAGAACGCACGCGGACAGAGGAATTTGCATCCTGCGCAATAAGAACATCCAGATGGACCATCGATATAGCGCCGCGCAGTTGGGGGTAACGCTGCTCGCAGAAAGTGAATTTGCAACGTTTGGCAACGCGACTTCTATGGCATTTGATCGACCAGTCGGTGCGATCGGTGAGATTCGGCTATGGGATAAGTTCTTTGCCATTGGAGAACGTTATCGAACCCTTGCACCCGCTGTAAGCTTCTCAAGATCCACCTTTTGGATGGCGGAGAGTGACGTGGAAGCATGTACACGGACGCTCTTTCTCGCTCGCAACTTGAGCGTAGAGTTAGATCCAGTCAAGGATGAACACCTCGCAATCGTTGGCGATCTCGCGGCATTGTTCCTCAATGCGCTTGCAAGGATTGTGAATACGATTTTTGGAGGGTACCTACAGCCTGAAAACCGGGATGAACTCTCGTCGGCACTCCTGCTCCTACTGTATGGCGGACGAAGTTCCTATATGGTGCGTAGTCGCATTAAGAAAATGGTTACACCGCAAGATGAGGAACCATCTGGCCTTTCACTGCCTGAATGGAGCCGATTTGTTCAGCTTGTTCGCCAAGCGCTCGATGCTCCCTACGAAATCCTACGATCACCGTTGATCGTACGCGAGGCAGCGTGGTCATTCTTAGCGGATGACAGGTCTCCTGATTTCCTGCGGACGCTTGCAACAGAGTCCCCGCAAGCGGCGCGGCTTGCTGTATTGGGCGTAGATTATCTTTGCCGTGCCTCGAAGCTCCCACCAGAGTTTTTATCGAGGATTACGAGCATTCTCTTAGAAGCCCAGACCCCCCTTTCTAAGAATGGCCCTATGGGTAATGTTCGGGCTGACCGGACACCTATCGTAACACATGCGGAGAATCCGGGGGTTGATATATCCGAAGCGTCGCGTGTGCCCAGACGCCGCCATTCGGAATCCGTGGAACACCAGACATACCAACTCCCCGCAGAAGGGTTGGTGGACACGGTTGATACCGAATCATCTGAGTCTAGTGCACGCACCAAGGAGGAAGAGTCTCTGGATGCCGCACGAACGAATGAAAATGACGGCATCCCCGAGTGGGCACTAGGGAACGCGTCCACTGCTGAGGAGGAATAGAGTTGCTCCCTGTGACGCAACCGCAACTGGAGGGTGATCGATCCGCCGGGTGCGCTGGTGTGCATCACCGTCTACAAGCGCGGCGCACTGGAGGTGGTGCGGCGGCTGGCGGCGTGACGAACAGGGGCGGCCGCGGGATTCACCCGCGGCCGCGCTTCTCCACGACGGACGCGCGGCGTCAATCCGACAGCATGCGCTCATGGTGCTCGGGGCAGGTGCCGCGCGTCTCCTCCAGCCAGCCGGGGAGGTCGTCGGCAAAGACCAGGAAGGTTCGCCAGCACTCCGCGCAATACACCCTGTCGCACGTGGGGCAATAGAAGGGGGCGTACTCCAGGTTCACTGCGTACAGGGCCGCGGCGTCCGCGCGCTCCAGCGCCCGCGCCACGCGCTCCGCCTCCGCGGCGCCCAGCCGCGTGCTCGTCCTGCCCAGGAATCCCTCCTCGACCAGCAGCCAGCCGCCCCCGCCCGCCATCGCGTGCAGGTGCAGTGTGCCCGCCGCGCTGCCGTGCCGCGCGCAGAGGAAGGTCGCCAACGCGCGGGGAGGGGTGGATTCTGCGAGGTCGAAGTCCGTCATCGAAAGCGGGATGCGGGGAGACCGCGTGCGATGGATCGAACGTAACGCCTCCGGCCCCTGTACGCCGACATGATGTCAGGTCAGTGCGGACCGCAAATCTCGCGCGGCTGTCCCGTCCGTCAGAAGCCGGATGTGTCGAACCATTCAGATAGGCCTCGAGCCCTCTGCATCCACAGACACGAGAACCGCCGATGCGCTGGCTGAACCGCCTGGCCGCCTGTCTCGCCGGGGCGATCGTGGGGATGAGCATCTTCCTCATCCTGATCCTGGCCGGCTCCGTGGGCCTGGCGTGGTTCGACGCGAAGGACCGTGCCTTCCACGGTGCGATGCTGTTTGGCGGGTACGCCGGGGGACTGGCGTGGCCGCTGTTCGCGCTGGTCGCCGCGGCCATGCTGGTGCTGCTGGCGCTCGCGCTGGTTCGGCGGGAGATGCGCACGCCGCGGCGCGGGTCGGCGGTGCTGCTGGGCGCCATCGCCCTGCACGCCGCATGGCTGTTCGGCATCCGGCCGCCCGCGGAGCGCACGGTCGTGTTTCTGGGCGACTTCGTCTACGGCCACTACGGGTTCAGACCCGACTTCTTCATTCCCTGCGCGGACCCGGCACGTCCGCTGCCGCGTGGCGCGGACCTGATGAAGGGTGTCGTGGAGCGGGAGATTCCCGTGCTGGCCGCCGTCCACGTGCCGGATGAGGGATGGCACGGCAGCCATCCGCAGAACTGGCCATCGACGTACTCCGACAGCCACGGCACGCGGACCTGGCTGGTGCGCGTGCGCGGCACGCTGCGGGGGCCCGCGCAGTACGGCCGGCCGGCGCTGATGCAGTACCGCCTGGACGTGGACAGCGTGCTGAGCGTGTCGCGCAGCCGGATGTTCCAGGACGAATGCGGCGTCTACGATCCGCCCCCGGACTGGCCGCCACGGGAGTGAGCCCGACGGCCTCAGACGATGCGGATGAGGATGCTCTCGTCGATGGAGCCCTGGGCGGCGGTGTGGGAGGGGAGCCAGAGCGAGAAGCACGAGCCCCTCCCCTTTTCGCTGCGCAGCGTAAGGTCGCCGCCCATCAGCCGGGACAGCTGGCGGCTGATGGTGAGCCCCAGCCCCGTACCGCCCCGGGTGCGCGTGCGCCCGCCCTCCACCTGCACGAACGGCTCGAACACGCTCCCCACCTCGTCGGGGCCGATGCCGATGCCGGAGTCCTCGACCTGCAGGCAGGTCCACGGGCCCGGGCCCGCCAGCGACGCCCCCGCGGGCGGCTCCGTGGTGGTGCTGCAGCGCACCGCCACCGATCCGCCGCACTCGGTGAACTTTACGGCGTTGGAGAGCAGGTTGAGCAGGATCTGCCGCACCCGGTCGCGGTCGCCCACGTAGGGCGTGTCGGGCTCCGCGCATTCGTTGCGCAGCGTGACCTCGCGCTCGGCGTACTGCGCCCCCACCAGCGCAACGGCCTCGCGGATCACCACGCCCACCGTGTCGGCCTCGTGCTCCACGGTGAGCTGCCCGGCCTCTACCTTGGCCAGGTCCAGGATGTCGTTGATGAGGGTGAGCAGGTGCCGCGTGCTGGAGCGGATGCGCTGGATGTGCTGGCGCTGCCCGGCGGTGACGGGGCCGGCGATCTCCAGGTCCAGCAGCTCGTTGTAGCCCAGCACCGCGTTGATGGGCGTGCGCAGCTCGTGGCTCATGGTCGCCAGAAAGTCGCTCTTGGCGCGGTTGGCCGTGTCGGCCGCGGCGCGGGCCAGCTCCGCCTCTGCCGTGCGCGCCTCCAGCGCCTCGTTCAGCATCTCCATCTCGGCGGCCTGCTCCTCCATCTCCGACGCCTGGGCCTGCAGCTCTTCCGCCAGCTGCTCCGCGTATTCGGCGCGGGCGCGGGCTTCGGCGCGGGCCTCTTCGGCGTCGTGCAGCGCCTCCTCCAGCCGTCCGCGCACCTGCTGCAGTGTGCGGTTGAGGACGCGGGCGCGCTCCGCCGCCTCGTCCGCGGAGCGCGCCCGCACCTCTACCGTGTCGACCCTGCGCTCCGCGCGAAAGAGCGCGCCCAGCACGGGAAGCACCGGCCGCAGCGCGTCCAGCTCCACCGCGGCCGCGCCCTCGCCCGTCACCACCAGCACCACGCCGTCCGCCGCGCAGCCGCGCGCCGGCACCGGGCGCCCGTCCATCCCCGGCAGCGCGTCGGTGCAGCCGCCCTCGCTGGCGCACCGTCCCACGAAGGCGCGCCACGCCGCCGCCCCGCCCAGCGTCTGCCGCAGCCCGGGTGCGGGAAGGTAGACGCCCAGCTCCGGGTCCGGGGCAAAGATCAGCAGGTCTTCGGCGCCCAGGTGCCGCGCCAGCGCCGCGGCGGCCTGCGCGCGGCCCGCCGGATCGGCGAACGCGCCGACCAGCCCCGCCGTCTGCAGCCCCTCGGCGGCCACGCCTACCTCGGGAGCACGCAGACCACGGCGGTGCAGTTGTGGAACCCGTTGAACTGCCCCTCCGACTGCGCGATCTGCCCGTAGGTGTTGAAGCCGGCGAACGGCACCGCCCCCAGCTCCGCCTGCACCGCCGCCAGCTCCTCGCCAAACGCCTGCCCCAGCCGCAGCCGCGTGGCCACGCAGTCGAACAGAAAGGCGACGGCGGGCTCGTTCCCCTCCAGCTGCTCCAGCGCGGAGCGGGTGGCGACGGCCGCGGCCGCGGCCGCGGAGGCGGGCGTGGTGGCCATGATGCACGCCGTGGAGCCCGGCGGCACGTCCGCCGCGCAGGCCACGGCGCCGTCGGCCTCCACCGCCAGCGGCACCCGCAGCCGGTAGCCGTCGGCCGACTCCACGCCCAGCACGTTGTGCAAAAAGAAGGGGATGGGCTGCGCGTGGTCGAACGCCTGCCCCGTGGCCGCGGCGTGCGCGTCGAACACGTCCACGGCGGGGGCGGCGTTCAGGCTCCCCAGCCGCATCCCCACGGCCTCGGTCACGCGCATGCGGTCGGGGACGGGCTCCCAGCCGTGCCGCACCCCCACGCCCACGGGCTTGTGGGAAAGGATCTCCAGCGCCACCGCGGCGTCGCTGGCCACCTCCGTCCCGCAAAAGACGACGGTGTGCTCGAAGCGCGCGTCGTCCCCCGCCCCGCCGCCGAAAAAGCGGTACATCCCGCCCGTCAGCAGGGTCAGGCGGTCCACCAGGTCGTCGGCAAAGCCGGCCAGCGCGTCCGTCAGCACCAGCGCAGTGCGGTAGCGGTGCGAACCCGCGCCCAGCCCCTTGAAGCCCTCCACCATCTGCCCAGCCACCGCCGCGCGGTCGCTGCGCAGGCCGCGCCCCATGCTGGCGGTGAACACCATCTCCGGCGCACGCAGGGCCACGGCGCAGGTCATCCCCGTGCCGCTGTCGTCGCTGGTGAACTCGCCGGCGGAGGAGCACCCCACCAGCAC
>DASQBH010000559.1:0-2785 GCA_035635315.1 Longimicrobium sp. | reverse complement strand
GGGCGCGCGCGTCGTCTTTCACGGCTTCGTTTCGCAGGACGAGCTCAAGGCGCGCATCGCCGCCTGCGACGCGTTCGTCCTTCCCGCGGTGGTGGATGCCAAGGGCGACACCGAGGGGCTGGGCGTGGTGCTGCTGGAGGCCATGGGCTACGGCAAGCCGACCATCGCCAGCGCGGCGGGCGGCATCGTCGACATCGTGCGCGACGGGCGCAACGGCTTTCTGGTGCCGCCGGGGGACGCGCCGGCGCTGGCGGCCGCCATCAGCCGGATGATGGATGATCCCGACGCCGCCCGGCAGATGGGCGTGCACGGCCGCGACGACGTGCGCGCCGGCTTTTCGTGGGACGTGATCGTGGGGCGCCTGGCGGAGGTGTACGCCCGCGTCCGCAAGCGCTGAGAGCCTTTCGGTGGATGAAGAACGCGGAGCCCTTCCACGTGGAGGGGCTCCGCGATTTTTCATGCTCTGCGGGATTGGGCCTCACACAGAGTCAGCAGAGCTAGCGGAGTTTTCTCGTGCCGGCTCCGACAAGCTTCAGGATCAGCACGAGCGAACTCCGTTGACTCCGTGTGAGGCGAATCCGTTTCCGGGTCAGTCGCGGGTCCAGCGGAGCAGGTCGAAGCGCGAGGTGGTACCGGGCAGTTCGCGGGTGTTGTCGTGCCGCAGCCCAAAGCCGCCGGTGGAGTACGTGTCGTCCGTCACCTGCTGCATCAGCACGCCGTCCAGGTAGGCGCTCAGCACGTTGCCGTTCGCCTGAAAGCGCACCGTCTTGCGCGCCCCGCGGGGAAAGTCGATGTCCACCGGAAAGTCCAGCCGCTCGAACTCGCCGTCCGAGGCCCGGTAGATCTCCAGGTTGGCGTAGCCGAAGCGCGAGTCGTCGCGAATGGCCAGCAGGTAATAGTCGCCCTTGCCCCGAAAGCGCAGCACCAGGCCGCCGTCCGTCACGGAGTCCGTTTCGGTCTCCACCCATCCATCCTCGATCACGGCCCCCCTGCGGATCACCACGCTCTGCGCCGCCTCTGTGCCGCTCCGCAGGTAGCCGCCGGAGACGGACCACGCCTCGGGTGTGTTGTGGATGGTGTACCGGGCCAGCGAGCCGCTGTCGAACGGGTCGACGGCCACGCCGCCCTCGCCGCTGCCCGTCAGCAGCGAGCACCCCGTGAGGCCGAGCGCGGCAAGGGAGCGGAAAAGCACGGAAAGCCGAAAATGGTTGCGCATCAGATGTGGCTGTGGGTTCGCCAGGAGTTTTCGGGGAGGAAACATACGATAGCCGTCCGCAAAGGCTGAAACAAGCAGCGGCCCTTCTCGCATCTTTTCTCTGCATCGTCCGCCTACAACGCCCGTAGGGGCCGGCATGTGACGATTGCGCCTCCCCCGCCCCGCCGCACCTCCAGGAAGAACAACAGAGCATCAGGGCACCGGAGAACGCGACTTCTTCTGTTCCTCTGCTGCTCTGCGTGACATCGTTCTTCTCGCGAAGAAAGCAAGGGCGGCCAGGCACCCGGGAGTGCCTGGCCGCCGTCCATCATCCACCCCCCGCCCCGCTCACCTCAGCGCGGCTCGCGAGGCGGGGCGCCGGTCCTCAGTAGGAGGTCCAGCGCAGCAGGTCGAAGCGGGAGGTGATCCCCGTCTCGGCCCGGCTGTTGTCGTGGCGCACGCCAAAGCCGCCGCTGGCCCAGGTGGCGTCGGTGGCCGTGAGCACCACGTTGCCGTCCATGTACGCCTTGAGCGTGCTCCCCGTGGCCTCGAAGCGGAACGTCTTGCTGGCGCCGCGGACGAACGACAGGTCCACCGGGCCGGCCAGGCGCGTGAACGAGCCGCCCGAGGCCTTGTAGATCTCCACGTTGGCCCAGCCGAAGCGCGAGTCGTCGCGAATGGCCATCAGGTAGTAGTTGCCGCTGCTCTGAAAGCGCAGCACCAGTCCGCCGTCGCTCGCCTGGTCCGTGACCGTCTCCACGTAGCCGTTGGCGATCGTGGCGCCGTTGCGGATCCCCACGCTCTGCCGGGCCGCCGTGCTGGCGTTCAGGTAGCCGCCCGACATGGACCACGCGCTGGTGGTGTTGTAGAAGGTGTAGTTGGCCAGCGAGGTGCCGTCGAAGTTGTCCACGGCCACCGCGGTCCCCCACCGCAGCACGTCGTAGCGCGTGGTGATCCCCGGCTGCACGTGCGTGTTGTCGTGCCGCACGCCCACGCCGCCGCTGGCGTAGGTGGCGTCGGTGGCCGAGAGCACCAGCACGCCGTCCAGGTACGCCCTGAGGCTGCTGCCGATCGCCTCGAAGCGCGCCGTCTTCTTCACCCCGCGCGTCCAGGTGAGGTCAACCGGCCCCGCGATGCGCGTGAACCCGCCGCCCGACGCGCGGTAGATCTCCACGTTGGCGTGCCCGTAGTACGAGTCGTCGCGGATGGCCATCAGGTAGTAGTTGCCGCTGCTCTGAAAGCGCAGCACCAGCCCGCCGTCGCTCGCCTGGTCCGTCTCCGCCTCCACGAAGGCGCTGGACAGGTTCACGCCGTTGCGGATGACCACGCTCTGCCGGGCCGCGTCGCTGCCGTGCAGGTACCCGCCGGAGATGGACCACGCGCCGGGGGAGTTGTAGATGGTGTAGCTGCCCAGCGAGTTGGTGTCGAAGTAGTCCTCGTTCCCCGTGGGCGGGGTGATGACGCTGCCCGGGTCCACGAACAGTAGGCGGTTGGGCGAGCCCACGCCCGCGTCCTGCACCTTGCCCGTGCTGGCGGCCGCGATGATCGCCGCGGTCACCTGGGCCGGGGTGGCCGTCGGGTTGGCCTGCA
>DASQBH010000558.1:0-2989 GCA_035635315.1 Longimicrobium sp. | reverse complement strand
ACCGCCTATCGCTGCATAGACCGTCTGTCGGAGGTCCTGCTGGAGATGGGGACGAGAGCCCCGCCGCGCCCCTGGCGCACGGAGGAGGGGGGCGTGCACTACCTGGCCAGGCATCCGACCTTCGAGCGCGCCGTGGGGCTGGCGTTCGACCAGATCCGCCACTTCGGCACATCCAATCCCGGCATCGTTCGAAAGCTTCTGGAGGTGCTCACGCGCCTCGCGTCATTGTTGCCGCCCTCGCGGCGCCGCGTGGTTCTCGCGCAGGCGGAGGCGGTGCTCCAGGACGCCCGGACGAGAGTCGAGAGTGCGGTGGACCGGATTGCGGTGGAGAAGGCCGCGAGTCGTCTGCTCGCTTGAACGGGGGCGCACACCGCTACGTCGCCCACGCGGCCGGGGATCGAGCACACGGCACCACGCCCGTCCCGCAGGCTCTCTCCGGTGATGGAGCTCGCTGAAGGCCCGGATCGAGGCCGCCGCGGGTGGAGCTCGTGACCGCTCGCCGCCAGTCGCGGTGACGGAGCGTGCACGGTTGTCCCCAGGAGGGCGGCCCGCGGGAGCCCGGCGCGCCGACCGAAGGACCTCGCCAGAAGAAACGACGGGGCTGGTCCGGTGCTCTGATCCGGCCCTTGCGTGGCGGAAAGAAGGTCCTTCGGTCGCGCGCAGAACGCAATGCGAGCCGCTGGACTTGAATGGGCGCTCCCTCAGGAAGTCACGTTCTTTGGGCGCCCGCTACAACCGGGTGACGGGCGACTGGGCCAACCAGACGGATCTCACGGTGACGCGCCGGGCGATCTCGGCGGGATGGTTCGTGACCCGCAACCTGCTGACCAGGCCGAGCTGGTGCAGCAGGACTACGACGGGTTCGCGGCGACGGACATCCGCAACGGCGGCCAGTTCCGCGGCATCGCCATCGAGGGCGTGATCGCCTTCTGAAGGCAACACACCGGGACGGCGGAGCGGGGAGCCTCATCCAGGGGCTCCCCGCTCCGCTTTCGTGCATCAGAGTTTTCTCGTGCCGTTTCCAAAAGCCGCTCTGCCGAATTCGAGAGATTTGAGGGAATACCTCGAAAGAACTCTGCTAACTCTGCTAACTCTGTGTGAGGCCTATCTTTTACCGGCCCCAGCCGAGCGTGAGGGTCAGCACGGCGTGGCGGGGGAGGCGTGCGCGCGGTGTGGCTTTTTTTCGCGCAACGACGCGATGGGAAACGTGGCGGTGGTGGGGGCGGCGGGGCTGGTGGCGTGGACGCGCTCGGCGTGGCCCGATCTCGTCGTCGCCGGCGTCGTTGCGCTGCTGTTCCTGCAATCGTCGTCCGTCATCGTGCGGGACGCCCGGAGCGATTTCCGCGAAAGCGGATCCTGACACGCTTCCCGTTCACGAGCCCCCGCGTGGCCTGGCGAACCCGCTGCGGCGGCGTGCGGGTCCTGGCTCCTTCGTCCGTGGCTGCGGCTTCCCGCGGCCGCGCCCGGCGCGGGTGCCGGCGAGCACCTGATCAGCTTTCCGAACCGTTCGCCTGCAGGTGGGACGGGTTCTGCAGCGGGATCCGGATGGACGCATCCGTCCTCTGGTACCACGGCTCGTTCGCGGGCCGCTTTACGACGGTGAGCCAGAACGCCTCCACCGAGCGGACCACGCTGACGAACTGCTCCAGCCCCACCGGCTTGGTGACGTAGCAGTCGGCCGGGAGCGAGTACACCTCTCCGATCTCGCGCTCCTCCTCGGTGCTCGTGACCACCACCACGGTGATGTCCCGCAGCTCGGCGTCGGCCTTCACCTCCGCCAGCACCTCGCGGCCGTCTTTCCGCGGCAGGTTCAGGTCCAGCAGGATCACGTCCGGTCGCGGCGCCTGGGCGTAGGGGCCCTGGCGGCGCAGAAACGCCATGGCTTCCACGCCGTCGTGCACCACCGAAAGGGCGTTGCACACCTTGCCGTCCTTGAGGGCCTCGCGCGTGAGCCGCACGTCGCCGGGGTTGTCTTCCACCAGCAGCACCTGGATGGGAGACGGGGAGGTCACGGGATTCATCGCGGCATTCCTCCGCGGATGACAGGGGGAGGGGCGATTCCCGCCGCCGGGCCTGGAGACCGGGATGGCGTGAAGGGAGCCTCTCATTGGCCGGCCCAGGCGCCTGCGAGCCGGCTCGCGCGCGGGAGTCTGACCAATATACAGCGTCCAGGGCCGGATGTCAGGGATTTTCCGACGCCCCGCCAGAAAGGCGTCGCGAGGCCCGTGGGGCTGCCAGGGGGCGTGTGGTCCGGGACCGGCGTTGCGTGATCCAGGTCGGCAGGCCGTGCCGCTGAGCCCAACCGCGCCGCCCCCCCGCCACTCCCGCTGTCGAGATCCACCCGACGCGACTCCCGCCATCCACCCGCTCCCGTGGATGCCGCTTCACGCGCATCGTGAATCGTCCCTGTCTACGCCGGTCCGCTCCGCGTACCGGCTCGTGGTCCAGGTTCCCGGATGGACGCCATGCCTCCCCCCAAACTGCCTCCATCCTCCCGTCGCGGCCGCGAGCGCCCGCCCCCCCGCAGTGCGCATCCGCGCCGCGCCGCGCACCTGCTGGCGCGGGCCGGGCAGGTGCTGGCCGGCTCGCTGGACTTCGCCCAGACGGTGCGCAACCTGGCGGGGCTGGCCGTGCCCGGCCTGGCCGACTGGTGCGTGATCGACGTGCCGGGCGATAACGGCCAGCCGCGTCCCGTGGAAGTGGCCGCGGCCGATCCCGCACGCGCCGCCGCGCTGCGGCGGCTGCTTTCGGGCGCAGCGGAGGCCGGTCCGTACGCGGATGCCGTGGCGGAGGTGCTGGCGTCGGGACGGCCGCGGCTGGTGGCCGGTCCGGGCGTGGCCGCGGCGCAGGGGGACGCGCCACTGGCGCTGCCTGGCCCGCTGGCGCCCCGCGCCGCCCTGGTGGTGCCGCTCACCGCCCGTGGTGCGGTGGTCGGCGCGCTCACCCTGGCGCGCACCGGGAGGCGCCGGTTCGCCCCCGCCGATCTGGC
>DASQBH010000557.1:0-3031 GCA_035635315.1 Longimicrobium sp. | reverse complement strand
GGCCGAGAGGGTGAACGGGGCGTTCTCCGCGCTCACCGTGCTGCGGCTGTACTCGCTGGGCGCCGTGGTGGGGCAGCCGCCGACGTTCTGAAAGATGGCGGTCAGCTGGCCGAAGCTGGCGTAGGTAAAGCTGCCGCTGGCGTTCAGGTTCACCGTCTTGGTGCCCAGCGACGTGCTGCCCGTGATGGTCCCCACGGGGATCGCGAAGCTCGGCGGGGTGACGGGTGGGGGCGGCGGCGGGTACGGATAGGTCGGGCCGCACGGGTCCTGGATGGGTGCCAGCGCGTGGCTGCTGGGGACGCCGCTCTCGCTCCCCGAGACGGAGTAGACCGGGTCGTAGGGCACCGGCGAGCACTCGGGGGTGTCATCGCTGATCTGCAGGGCGGCGCCGGGCATCACGGTCTCGGACTGGGTGGCCTCGAAGACGATCTCGGCGCCGAGGTTCTGGTTGGTTGCGTTCACCAGGGGGTCGCCGCCGCGGCCGGTGCCGGTGGCGGAGTCGGAGCAGGCGGCCAGGGCAGCGGTGCAGAGCACGGCCATGGTCAGCGGACGGGTACGGAACGTCATGGGATCTCCGGCAAGGGGGGTAGGCGAATCCATTCCGAAACCGGCAATCCAGCCGCTGACTTCCCGAGGGAGGTGCCGCACCGGGTACGGGCGGATGCCGGGACCGTGGCGCCGGCCGGGGTCTCGCCGGACCGCGCCTGGTGACGCGGGTCCGGCGCTCCCCTCAGGAAATCGACACGCTGGGTTCGGGATCAGGCGTGCTTCAGTAGCAGAACGAGCTGGTGCTGATCTTGGACTGGGCGCCGCCTTCGGGAGACTCGGCGTACGACGTGACGTGCAGGCCCCAGTTGATGTAAGTGGTGGTGCCGTTGTAGCTGGCGCTGCGCGAGGCCGAGAGCGTGAAGGGGGCGTTCTCCGCGCTCACCGTGCTGCGGCTGTACTCGGTGGGGGTGCTGGAGCAGCCGCCCGCGTTCTGAAAGATGGCCGTCAGCTGGCCAAAGCTGGCGTAGCTGAAGGCGCCGCTGGCGTTCAGGTTCACCGTCTTGTTGCCCAGCGACGTCCTGCCCGTGATGCTCGGTACGGGGGTGTCGAAGATCGGCTGCTGCACCGGGGGCGGCGGCGGGTAGTACGGATCCTCGGGGTAGTACGGGTCGTTGTAGCACGGCAGCGCGCTGACCGTTTCGCCCCCGCCGTTGCCCGAGACGGAGTACGCCGGCAGGTAGGGCTGGTGCTCATAGCAGATGTTGCTGGGCTGCAGGGCAACCCCGGGCGTCACGGTCTCGGACTGCGTGGCGTTGAAGACGACCTCGGTGCCGAGGTTCTGGTTGGTGGCGTTCACCAGGGGATCGCCGCCGCGGCTGGTGCCGGTGGCGGAGTCGGAGCAGGCGGCCAGGGCGGCGGTGCAGAGCACGGCCATGGCCAGCGGACGGGTGCGGAACATGGTACCTCCAGCAAGGGTGAGTGTGGGGGACGATCCGAAAGATCTGCTTTAGTAGCAGAAGGTCCTGGTGCTGATCTTGGACAGGGCGCCGCCCTCGGGAGACTCGGCGTACGAGGTGACGTGCAGGCCCCAGTTGATGTAGGTGGTGGTGCCGTTGTAGCTGGCGCTGCGCGACGCGGAGAGGGTGAAGGGTCCGTTCTGCGCGCTTACCGTGCTGCGGCTGTACTCGGTGGGGGTGCTGGAGCAGCCGCCCGCGTTCTGAAAGATGGCCGTCAGCTGGCCAAAGCTGGCGTAGTCGAAGGCGCCGCTGGCGTTCAGGTTCACCGTCTTGTTGCCCAGCGACGTGCTGCCGGTGATGCTCCCCACGGGGGTGTCGAAGAGCGGCTGCTGAACCGGGGGCGGCAGCGGGTACGTCGGCTCCTCGGGGTAGGGCGAAAAGCACGGGTCGGAGATGAGGTCGACCTCGTCGCTGCCGGCGCCTCCGCCCTCGGCTACCGAGACGGAGGTCACCGGCGACGGTCCGATGGGGCAGTACGCGCTGTACTCCAGCGGACCCGGAATGCCGGGCGTCACCGTCTCCGACTGAGTCGCGTCGAACACGACCTCGGACGCCAGGTTGCGGTTGGTGGCGTTCACCAGGGGGTCGCCGCCGCGGCTGGTGCCTGTGGCGGAGTTGGAGCAGGCGGCAAGGCCTGCGGTGCAGAGCACCGCGGCCAGGAGGGGACGGGAGCGGAACATGGGTGCCTCCAGGGGGGTGAGCCGAACGCCGCGGCGCTGGGGGGTGCGCCGCCGACGGAACCAATCTCACCCTTTCACGACGATATACGAACACTCTCCCGAACCCCGCCGCAACGGAAATGAACCTGTTGCAGCATAACGATTTGCGAGGGGTGTGTTCCCGAGGGAGGCATGTTTTCGGCGGTAGATGCATTCGTTAAGTGACATAAAGAAGAGAGGGAGGAAGCCCCGATGGCTTCCTCCCTCTCTTCTTTCCGTCCTGTCCCGGCGGGCACGCCTTGGCGGCGGCTGCGCTACGCCGCCAGGGCGTGCCCGCGATGCTTCGCCCCCCGCCGGCGGGACACCTCCACCGGGGACGCCGGGGGCGCGGCCTCGCGCCTGAACCGGTCCAGCAGGCGGTCGACGGCGCCGGGGGCGCGCAGCTCGTGCGCGGCCATTCCCGTGTAGCGCTGCAGCTGGGTGCGCAGCGCGGCCGCCGAGGGAAAGTCCATGGCCACCGCCACCTGCTCCAGCGGACGCCCGGAGGTGGCGACGTGGTGTGCGGCGCGCAGCAGCCGCGTCCAGATGATCAGGCGGTTGAGCGAGGGGAGCCCCGCCGCGCGCAGGCGGGCGCGCAGCGTCTTGCTGTGGCAGTGCTGGCTGCGGGCCACGTCGTCGGGGTTCAGGGGGGTTTCGGCGTGCAGCAGCAGGTAGCGCAGCAGCGAATGCAGCGGCCCGGCAAACAGGTCGCCCACGGCGCGCAGCACCGCGTCGGCCATGCGGCGCTCCAGCACCGTCTCCACGGCCTGGCGAAGGGCGGCGGGCGCGTCGTCTCGGTCGCGCACCACCGGCACCTGCACGCCCAGG
>DASQBH010000556.1:0-7513 GCA_035635315.1 Longimicrobium sp. | reverse complement strand
CCCCTCCGGGCGAGCACCACTCGCCCACCTCCCCCAAAACTGCTGGGGGAGGTTGGGAGTGACCGCGGACATCGTCGTGCGTCGGACAGCGCGTCAATTGATCAGGTACATCTTGTTGCGGACGCGCAGGTGCCTCCGACGCCGCATGCTGCCGGGCCGCCGAGTCCGCGAAGGCGGACTTTGCGAAGTTCCCGCGGCGAATTCATTCGCTCCCGCGGGCGGGCGGCACGATACCGGATCACAATCGTATTGAGGTTCCAGCGGCTCATCCCGGATCCTGAAAAAGATTGAGGGTGTTGTTTTTCCGGATTCGGTATCACCCGTCCCCACCCCAGGACGACGAAAAAACCCGCGGCGAGCCAGGTGCTCGCCGCGGGTTTTCGGTGCGGGCCGGTGCGCCGCTCAGCTCTTCGCGGGGGACTGCACGGGCGGCACGGTCTTCAGGTAGAGCCAGATGGCGTGCAGCTCGTCGTCCGTGTGGCGCGACATGGACTTCCACGGCATCGCCTCGCTGATCTTGCTGCCGTCCGGGCGCGCGCCGGTGCGGATGGCGCGCGTGAAGTCCGCCTCGCTCCACCGCCCAATGCCGCCAGCCGGCGTGATGTTGGGAGCGCTCGGCTCGTCCGGGCCGTGGCCGGGGGCGCCCACCAGGTTGGGTCCGTGGCAGCCGCGGCAGCCGCCCACGCTCACCAGGTACTGGCCGTACTCCACCGTGGGCCCCGCCGGCGGCACGCTGGCGCGCGACGCGGGCGGCGTCTTGTGGTCAATGCGGGCCGCGGGGATCAGCGGCGCGCCAAAGGTGACCAGACCGCGGCCGACGGGACCCAGCTTCGTCCGCGGCAGCTCGCGGTTCACCGGCGGCAGCGTGCGCAGGTAGGCGATGATGGCGGCGACGTCCGCATCGCCCAGGTTCTGGTACTCGTCCGAGGGCATGATCATCAGGCCGCGGCCGTTGCTCCGCACCCCGTGGCGAATGGCGGTCTCCAGCTGCGCGTCGGTGTAGCTGGCCAGCACGCCGCCCTTGCCGGCGGTCAGGTTGCTGGCGCTCACCGTACCCATGGGGCCCGGCTCGATGAAGATCTTGCCGCCCAGGTCGGCGCTGTGGCAGTCGACGCACTTGGCCACCGCCGTGACCAGGTGCTGCCCCCGCGCCACCTGCGCCGGGTCGTTCGTAACGTTCAGCGACGCCACGGCGCCAACGTCGTACGTCTTGCGCATCCGCGCCTCGCTGACGCCAAAGATCACGGCGGCCAGCAGGATGATGAGCGAAACGAGGCCGAGCGCAATGCGCTTGATCCATTTCATGGGAGTGCTCCGGAAGGTTCGGACGGGCGGGGAGGCACGCGGCGGAGACGCCGGGGCCGTGACTGCGGAAGCGGACGCGCGAGGGATGCTGCTACGCCGCCGGGAGGCACAGGATAATCGCCTGTTCCATGGTCGTCAAGAAAAATCTGACGGGCGATTTCCCGGCGGCGACGCGGTCCATCCACTTGGCGCCAGCACGTTTGCGACGCTTCCCACAACCCCGTGCTCACACCCTCCCCCGCCTCGGGGAGGGCTCGTTCCACGAAGCTACGTCACAGCCCTGCGGGACAGTATGGGTCAGGTTACCCGGGAGTCGCGCGGAGGGAGAAATGCGGCGGGTGAGAGAATCTCAGTGCCGGGACAGTTCCGCGGCCAGGCGCTCCGCGCGCTGCTCGGCGTCGCGGTGGTCGTCGGCCAGGCAGCTGTCTTCCAGCGCCTCCAGCAGCTCCAGCAGCGCGCGGCGGTCCTTTTTGCCCATGCCGGAGACGGCGCGGCGCATCCGCTCGCCCAGCGCCGGCTGCACGGCCGCAGCCACCTCCTCGCCGGCGGGGGTGAGGGTGGCCACGCGCGCGCGGCGGTCGCCCGGCACGTCGCGGCGCTCCAGCAGGCCGCGCGCCTCCAGCCGGCTCACCAGGTAGGTGGCGCCGCCGCTGCTGACGCGGACGCGGCGCCGCACCTGGCCCACGCTCAGCGGCCCTTTGCGGCGCAGCGTGTCCAGCACCTCCAGCTCGGCGATGCTGAGCCCGTGGCGCGCCGCCTCCTCGCCCGCGGCGGCGGCCAGGGCGGCGTGGGCGCGGTCCAGCGCCCGCCACAGCTTGAGTGGCAGGGCGCCGGAGTCGCGCTGCGGGGACGGGTCTTCGCGGGTTCGGTCGGCCATGGCTCCGCGCCAAGCTAGCCGCTCCCGGCGCTCCGTCCAAGATCGAAGAACGCAGACGTTCCCCGGCCACCCCCGCGCACCTACCTTGGATCGATGCACCGGCTCGCTTCCCCCACGCGCGGCACATGAATCTTCCACCGCCGTCCGATCATCCGCCGCGCGGGGCGGTGCTGGCGGACGACGCCGTCGAGCTGCGCCTGATCCGCGTCCTGCATCCGGGCGATGCCGCCGCACGTCCGCCGGAAGCCCGGTTCCTTGCCGCCGCCCTCGAGTACCGCTTCGCCATCCACCGCCGCACGGACGGCCTTCGCGTAGGCCGCATCCACCTGCGGGTCACGGACGATCCGCTCATCCTCCGTGCGCTGGGCCACAGCGGCTACGAGGTGGATGAAGCGCATCGGCGGAACGGCTACGCCACGCGCGCCATCCGGCTCGTCGCGGGCCTGGCGCGGGTGTGCGGAGTGTCGCCGCTGTGGGTGCTCATCGAGCCGCACAACGTCGCGTCCCGCCGCGCCGTGGAGCGGGCGGGGTTCGTGCTGGTGGACGTCGTCGACACGCTGCCGGAAGGCACCGCCATGGGCCTGGGCCCCCAGGTTTGCCGCTACACCACCGCAGACCCCTGAGCCGCACCAGGTTCCGCTGATCCGGACGGCAACGCGGCCTTTGCACCCGGGCGGGATCGCAACGTACGTTGATCCTCGCGTACTTTCGCACTCCCGCACTTTCGCACTCTCGCACTCTCCTACCGTGCAACGCGCCCAGGAGCTCATCCGCGTCCTCCGCCTGCAGCCGCACCCGGAGGGCGGCCATTTTCGCGAGATCCACCGGTCCACGCTGGGCGTTCGCCCCGACGACGGCCGGCGCACCCGCAGCGCGCTCACGCTCATCTACTTTCTGCTGGATGCGCACGGGCACAGCCGCTGGCACCGCGTGATGTCGGACGAGACGTGGCAGTACGTGGAAGGCGCGCCGCTGGAGCTGTTTCGCGTGGACGCCGCGTTCAGCGAGTGCGAGCGGATGCTGGTGGGCGCGCTGGCCGACGGCGCGGAGCCGGCGCGCGTGGTTCCCGCCGGCCACTGGCAGGCCGCGCGCACCACCGGCACCTACACGCTGGTGTCGTGCGCCGTGGGACCGGGCTTCGACTTCGCCGACTTCACCATGCTGGCCGACCACCCCACCGACGCCGAGCAGCTGCGGCGCCGCTTTCCCGGGGTGGCCCCGCTGGTGTGACGCCCCATCCATCCGCCCGCTGCCCGATCACCGTACTGGGGATGATCTCCATCGCCGGGTGCGGATGATGCGAAGGCGGCGGTGAGATGGCCTCGGCCGCGGAGGGCGAGGCAGGGACGGGCATCAGGGGATTGGGTACGATGACGGACGCCGGCAACACATCCACCGCCGCGGGGCCCATGCGGGTGGCGGTCAGCGGAAGCAGCGGGCTCATCGGCGGCGCGCTGGTGGAGCGGCTGCGGCGCGAGGGGCACACCGTCGCGCGGCTGGTGCGCTCCACGAAGGGCGCCGCCGCGGGCGACATCGCCTGGGATCCGGAAGCGGGGACCATAGACGCGGCCGCGCTGGAGGGCGTGGACGCCGTGGTGCACCTGGCCGGCGAGAACGTGGGGACGCGCTGGACGGAGGAGAAGAAGCGCCGCATCCGCGACAGCCGCGTCAACGGCACGCGGCTGATCTCCGACGCCATCGCCCGCCTCGCGCGCCCGCCGCGCGTGATGGTGCAGGCCAGCGCCACCGGCGTCTACGGCGACCGCGGCGACGAGGTGCTCACCGAGTCGTCCACGACGGGCACCGGCTTTCTGGCGGACGTGGGGCGCGACTGGGAGGGCGCTTCCGGCCACGCGGAGTCCGCGGGGATCCGCGTCGTCAAGCTGCGCATCGGCGTGGTGCTCACGGCAAAGGGCGGCGCGCTGGACCGGTTGCTGCTTCCCTTCCGCATGGGCGTCGGGGGGCGCATCGGCACCGGGCGGCAGTGGATGCCCTGGATCTCGCTGGATGACGCCGTAGAGGTCATCCTCCGCGCCCTGCGTGACGAGCGGCTGCGCGGCCCCGTGAACGCCGTCGCCGGCTCCGCGCGCAACGCCGACTTTACCGACGCGCTGGCCCGCACCCTCCACCGCCCGGCGATCTTTCCCGTCCCCGGCTTTGGCCTGCGCGCCGTCTTCGGGCAGATGGCGGACGAGGCGCTGCTCTCCAGCCAGCGCGCCGAGCCCGCCCGCCTGCGCGAGATCGGCCACGTCTTCCATCACCCCACCCTCGACGTCGCCCTCGCCGCCGCCCTGCGCGACGGCTGAGCGGCGCCGTCGCCCTGGCATCAGCCGCTCGTCTACGTGCTGGGCTGGGGCGGCGCCGCCGGTGCGTGGATGTCCACGGCCGACGACCGCGTGATCGCACGGTACGTGTCGATGAAGCCGTACGTCACGTCCCCGCACCCCGCGAAGAGCTCGCGCGTGGCCTCGGGCAGCCGATACCACGGGATCGCGGGGCTGTGGTGGTGCGTGTAGTGGTAGCCGTTGTTGTGGTGAAGGAAGTTCCCCAGCCAGCCCAGGCTCGAGCGGGTTCCCGTCGGCGCGCGGTAGTGGTCGGTGATCTCCGACCAGTAGAGGAACGAACTGCACGCCCACCCGAACGGGATCAGCCAGTACAGCACCAGCAGGTCCAGCGCTCCCAGCGCGTAGCAGACCGGCAGCACCACCGCCCAGAATACCACGATCGGGCGCCCCCCCTTCCACGGCCCCGCCAGCAGCGCGCGAACGTAGTAAAGCCCGGCGTATCCCAGGATCGGCCTGATGAACCAGATCCAGAACACGTTCACGTCGGGCCGAAGCAGGCCCATTGCCTCGTAGTCGGCGACGAGCTGGTCTTCGGGGGTGCCCAGCCGCCGGTGATGAACCACGTGCTCGCGGCGAAGCTGGTCCACCGTGCGAAAGAACGGCAGGCCGAAAAGGAACTCCATCCGGTCGTTCAAGGCCCGGGTGCGGAACAGGTTGTAGTGCGACGCCTCGTGCATCAGGGCTTCGCTCAGCGCGAATTGGAACGAGCCGATCAGCCACACCGCGGCCACGTAGAACACCGGGCTGTCCAGCCACTCGCTGGCCGCGATGATCGCCACGATCGCGGTCCAGTCACGAGCGATCGCCAGAAATCCGCGCAAATTGCTGCGCTCGACGAATTCTTTGGCGGTCTTCGCCATGAGTTCCTCCGGGAGAACAGAACGGGTGTGATGCCGATGCCTGAAAGCACCTGGGCGGGAGTACGGGGTGCAGCCGCCCACGCCTCGCGCGGGCTCATCCGGACGGGGCGCGCCGCGAGGCGGTCCACGCCCGGTAGCGCTGTCGTGCGAGCGCGGCTTCCGGCCGGAACAGCAGCGGTTGCTCCAGGCGGGGAACACGTTCCAGCGCCGCGGTCAGCCGCTGGCTCCACACCTCCTCGACCTCGGCCGGAACCGCCAGGCACCGTACGCGCCCGCAGCAGCGGACCGCCCGGCAGCGGCACGGAAAGTCGATGGTACGGTCCAGGAACCGGCGGTAGTCCACCGAGAGCTCGGTGCCGGCCGGGATGTCCCGTACGGCGATGTCGAACCCGAGGTGTGTGTCCAGGGTGTTCGCGTCGCACGAGTGGTTTCCGTAGTAGATCCTGGGATCGCACGGCTCCAGGAAATCCGGGTACGTCCACCGGGTGATCGGCGCGTGTGAGGTGACGAACGCCAGCCGGCCCGCCGCCCGGGCCTCCGCCGGCGTGATGCGGCCGCAGCGGGCGCACTCGACCATGGTGACGGTTCCGCACCGCACCGGGCGGGTCGTCACCAAGGCGTACCCCAGCTCCGAGGCCGGCTCCAGCCGCACGCAGTCGAGGATCACGACCGGCCTCGCGGATCAGGCTGGGACCTGTGCAACCGGGCCTGCGGAACGCCCGCGGGGTTCGCGGCGGCTCAGAGGCTGGCGGTCGCCTCGCGCGTGCTTCCGCGGGAGTGCGCCTGCGCACCTGCGGGCTGGAGCTCGGCCCGCGTTGCAGCACCGCGCAGGTGGGGCATTACCCGCTTCATGAGGTGGTTGTGAAACAGCTGGACGCTGTCCTCGGTCGGCGACTGGTACGTTCCGTAGCCGCTCAGCCCGTCGGGCTCGCGCCGGTAGTGCAGCGCGCGGCCGCGGTGCAGCCCCGCGTGCACGATCTCGTCAGCCTGCTGGTTCTCGTCCCACGCCGCCTTGGCCAGCTCGGCGAAGCGGGGCACCGCCTCGAGCGCGCGGGGGTCGTAGAAGAACTCACGCGTCATCAGCGTCTGCTCGGGGGTGCGCGCGGTATAGGCGGTTACCACGAACATGAACGGATACCACTCCAGAAAGATGTTGGGAGCGAGGAGCGCGATGAGGGCGGCAAAGGGAGGAAGCGTGCCGCCCGTTACCTGGAGAATCGCCTGTTGCCAACGCTCGAACACGGGCGACGCGGGATTGTGGGCGAAGTCGGGATGGGGCTTCATCTCCTGGTACATCAGCCGCTCGTCGTCGTACCCCCCGTCGTTGCCGAACCAGGTGGAGCGGTCTACGTACCGGGTCAGCCCCGGGTGGATCACGGGCACGTGATAGTTCTCCAGCAGCACCTCCACCGGCACCTTCCAGTTGATCGACTGCTCCTCGATCTCGCTCTCCACGAACACGTAGCCACTCACGTCCAGCTCGGGCCGGCCGGAGAGCGGCGCAAGGTGCTCCGCCACCCCGCGCGCACCGGTAAAGAAGATCCCGTTCCACTCCTCCAGCGGCCGCTGCGGAAGGCTGACGCACGGCGTCTCCTCGTAGTGCGGGGCCGCCAGCACCCGTCCGTCGAGCAGGTACGACCACCGGTGCATGGGGCAGACGAGCGCCTTCACCCGCCCCGAGCCCTGCAGCATGAGCAGGTTGCGGTGCAGGCAGACGTTGCTCAGCAGCCGGACCTTCCCGTCGTCGCGCACCAGTGCGTCGGCGTGGTCGCTGCGCGGCACCGTGTAGTAGCACCCGGGCTGGGGAACCATTGGCGCGCACCCCACATACTCGGGTGCGTCGGCGAACACCGTGCGCCGTTCGATCTCCAGGATCGCGGGATCGAAGTACCAGGCGAGCGGCAGAGTGGGAAGGGGATGGGCGGTGCTCATGCGTCGGCTGCCTCTGGAACGGGTGAGGTGAACCGGTCGTCGATCACGGAGATGGTCGCCAGCGTGGGATCGCGCGCGAAGACCTGGTCGGCTTCCCTGGCGCGCGCGCACGCGCGAAGCACCTCTCCGGTAAGCCGCTCGCCGGGACAGATCAGCGGGATGCCGGGTGGGTACAGGGTGATCGCCTCGCCGCA
>DASQBH010000555.1:0-4854 GCA_035635315.1 Longimicrobium sp. | reverse complement strand
GGGGTGGCCGTCGGCCCCGTGGGGATCGGGCGAGCCGGGGGCACGCCCCTCCGCGCAGGCAAATGCGCGGAACTGCGCCACGGTAACGGGATACCGCCCGATCCAGTAATCGTACGGCACCTCCTGCCGGTGCAGGGGAAGCTCTTCGGGATACGCCGCGGGATCGTCCGCCGGCGTCCCCATCCAGAACGGCCCGGCGGGAACGCGATGGAACGCCATCGCCTCCACGCACCGCACCTCGTCGCGCGGGTCGCCCAACCGCGAGAGGGCGAACGCGGCCTCGGCGCGAACGGCGGCAGAAAGCTCCGCCTCGGCGGCCATGGCGGGCGCCAGCACCCGCCGCATCCGCGACGCCAGCCGGGCGTAGCGCTTGACCCGGCCCGCCGCCTGAGAGAACGCCGCGCCCGCCATGGCCAGCGCCACGGACGCGGCGGCCTGCACCAGCACCTCCCGCAGGGGCGCGTCCTCCACCTCCACCAGCACCGCGTCGGCGAGGGCGGCAAGGCGCTCCGGCTCGGCGGCCAGGGTGGCGGCGGCGAGAAAGAACACCTCGCGCCACCAGGTAAAATCCCCCCGCAGCTGCTCCACCAGCGCCTCGGCAAAGTCGCCGCGGGCCAGCAGGTGCGTGGCGGCCAGGTACTCCTGGAAGGTGCGGTGCGGAAAGGCGTAGGTGCCGTCGTCGCGCTCCACCAGCAGCCCGGCCCGCACGCGGATGTACTCGATGAACTCCACCGCCGGATCCAATCCTCCGGCGAGCTCCTTCAGGCACTCCAACAGGTCGTACCTGTGCAGGGAGGCCGTGCCCTCCACGCGGCCCTCCGCCCGCGCCGATGCCGTGTGCGCGTCACAGGCGAGTCCCGCAAGCGCGGCGCGCAGACGGGCCGTGGGAACGCCCAGCCGGGCGACCATCCGCGTCCCTTCCGCGCGCCACCCCTCGCCCTTGCGGTTCTCCCATTCGGCCAGCAGCAGGTCGATGGCGCGGTCGTACAGCTGGGCGCGGTCGTCCGGCAGCGCCTGCTCGGCGCGGTGGATGCGCGCCATCAGCGTGAGCAGCAGCGGTGAGCCGGCCAGGTCCCGCAGCTGCGGCGACGCCCGGATCTGCTCGTAGAGCTGCAGTCCCCTGCGCCGGCCCTCCTCCGCGCTCCAGCCGCGCTGCCTCCCCTCGCTCAGGTACCACTGAAGGGCGAAGGTGCGGATCTGTCCCAGTTGAAAGCGGCCCAGCTCCACCACCGGGAAGTCCGCGTCCGCAAGGTACCAGGGCTCGCCGGGCGCGTAGGCGTACTTGCGGCAGGTGACCAGCACGCGCGCCTGGAGCGGCGCGGCGAACTCCCGCACGGCGTGGGCGATGCGCGTGCGCCAGGGATTTTCCTTCGATTCCACCAGTTCGTCCAGGCCGTCGAAGAAAACGGCCGCCCGCCCCTTGTGGATGGCCGCGCCCAGCGCCGGGAAGGCGCCGACGCACCCCCACTCCCCCAGCAGGTGGGCGAGATAGTCCCACACCCACCCCGCCTGACCCGGGCCGCTCGCACCCCGTCCGGCCAGCCACTCCGCCATCTCGCGGAGAAGAACCACCACCGGCAGGGGACGGGTGTCGTCGCTCCACCCGGGGATGAAGGTGCCGGCCTCGCCCAGCGCGCGCAGCGCCAGCTGCACCGCCAGGTGGCTGGCCAGCACGCTCTTGCCGCCGCCGGGATCGCCCAGCACCACCAGGCGCTTTGCGGCGGCGAACGCCTCTACGGCCTGCACTCCCACGCGCCGCCCCGGGGCGTCCGCCGCCGGCCCCGCGCCGTCCCCCGCGCGCAGGGCATCCGCCACCGTCTGGCCCGGGGCGCGAGTGAGGGTGAGGTTGGGCTGGGTAAAGATGTCGGAGATGCGCTTCCGCCCCGCGCCGAGCGAGGCGCCGGCATCGCCCACCCCGAACAGGTCCAGCGTGTCGAGCCTGGAAACCAGGGTGCGCAGGTAGTGCGTTTCCTCCTCCGGGGCATCCTGATCCTCCGGCGGTGCGATGGGGCCACGGTCCGCCCCGTCGCGCACGCGCAGCACGGGGAGCGTGAATTCCGGGCTCCCTTCCAGCCGCATCCGGGCCACGCCCCAGCCGAACGCGTCTTCCACCGACTCGCCGAACGCCAGCGCCTGGTAGAACGCCGTGGAAAAGAGGATGGCCGCCTGGTCGCTGACGAGGCTGTTCATCCCGATGCAGTAGTCCACCGCCCCGCTCAGCGCGTCAGCCGTGACGAGCGAGTCGCACGCGTTCAGCAGCACCACCCGGACGGAACCTCCCAGCACCTCGAACAGGCTGGCCAGCGCCTCCCGGCTCACCGCCTTCGGCCGCCCGTCGTCGTCCTCCAGAAAGATCCCCCGCGAGCGGTCGCCGTGCCCGGCAAAATGCACCACCTGGGGACGGTACCGCAGCAGCGCCGCCTGCAGGTCACCCGTGCGCAGGGCCCACACGGAGTGAAACCGCAGCTGGTCGCGCTCGGAGCCCAGCTGGATGGCGTTCTGGATGTCGCGCGCCTCTTCGCCCAGGCGCAGGGGCATCGGCTGTCCCGGCGCCAGCGGGTCGGCGGCAAGGAAAAGGACGTCGATGATCGCGGACATGGTATGACACTCCTCGTCGAGCGCTCACGAAGCGGCCCACGCGCCGGCGCCGGCCTGCAGGGCGCAAAGCCGGCCGCGGGAGGATCAACGAGAGGGGGAGCCGGAGTGCGTCAGCGGAACACGGCGCCGCCGACGGCTCACTCAAAGTGGACGAACGCCTTGACGGCCCGGCCCTTCAGATACGGCTTCGCGTTCTGCAGCGCCGTTTCCACCATGTCGAGGTCGCCGTTCTGGACCAGCCTCAGCTGGTGCTCGATGTAGTCGGGAGCATTCGGTGACAGCCGTTCGATCATGTCCTGTACCGCTTCCTGCAGCAGGTCCGTGTTGCCGGCGGTGATCAGGTTGCGGATGTCCCCGACCGGGTTTTCTCCCGAGAACCGGATCGCGTGCGACACATGCGTGGCAACGGCGTGGGGGGCGTCCGTAGACGCGGCCGCCAGGGCGGGCGCGGCGGCGGTCCCCACCGAAGCCAGCTCCTCGGCCGCGTCGGCGACGCCCGCGTCCGCCACCGTCTCCGCGACCGTAGCCGTCATCATGTCCGCGGCCGCCTCGCCCGCGCCCCCCACCGCGTCGGCCCCGATGCCCAGGAAGCCGAAGACGGTCTCCACGTCCTCCTCGTCCACCAGCCCCATCATCACCACGTACGGCGTCGCCTTGCCGATGCGCTTGAGCCCCTGCACGCGGTTTTCGGTAAAGGTGGCCTCGTACGCGCCGCGGGCCACCTCCTTCAGGTGCTCCGCCTTGGTGAACGGCGCGGTCGCCCCACGGATGACGAGCGGCTTCGCCACGCGGTCGATCGCCACGTCCGTCACCTTCTTGACGCCTTTGTTCACCTTCCGCAGCCCGTCCGAGAGCGCGTTCTTGCCCATGAAGAGCTCGGTGGGGATGGCGACGGCCTCCGTCGTCACCGTGCTGGCCACCTTGGTGCCGATCTTTACGGCCTCTCCGGTGATGACGACGGTGCCCTTCACGATCTTCTTGAGGGTCCTGAACATGAAAACCTCCGGGTGAACGGTGACTTCGATGAGAACACGCCTCGAAACCGTCTTCCCGTCCCCACCCATCCAACCAGATGGTCGGACCGCCATCGCCCGATTCTCACCCCTGCGGGGAACGACGAGAGCCCCGGCACCTGAACGGTGCCGGGGCTCACTCCATTCCCTCATCACTCCATCACCCCGCCAATCAGCCCTCGGCGGCCGCCGGTGCCTCCGCGGGGGCAAAGTGCCCGGCCATCCACGCCTGCCAGTCGGCCTCGGCCTGCGCCGCGGCGGCGGGGGCGGTGTCGCCGTAGAGATACATCCGCAGCGTCAGGTACACCTGCCCGCCCATGGGATGCGGCACCAGGTGGGCGATGCCGGGCGCGGGCTCGTCCAGGCGGATCAGCAGGTCCTCCGGCCACGACGGCTGCCCCGCCCACTCCACCGTCCCCGCCAGCCGCGGCGCCCCCGCCGGCGTGCTCACCCGCTGCCCGACCGCCGCGCCGGCAAGGCCCAGCGGCCCGGTCCACGCCGCCCACGCCTCCTCCTTGGGCGGCGGCGCCACCCCCATCACCTGCACCAGCGTGCCGTGCTGGCCGCTGAAGTGGGCCAGGTACAGCCGCAGCACGCGGAAGAACGACAGCCAGCCGTAGGTGTGCCCCTCGAACTGGTTGTCCCAGGCGTCGCTGTCGGTGAACCAGCGGTGCACCACGCGCACCACGCAGGTGCCGCCCGCCTTGGCCTCCACGATCCACTCCGTGGCGACGGTGGGATCGTCCGGGCCCATGTCGTCGCGGCTGTCGGCGATGAAGCGGCGCGGCGGGTCCCACTCCGTGATCGTCGCCAGCGAGTCCATTCCCGGGCCAAAGCTGCAGACCACGTCGCCGCCCACGCGCTCGTCCACCTGGGCGGGCACGAACCAGGACGAGATCCCGGGCCCGGTGGCGATGGCGTCCCACACCTCTTCGGGCGTGCCGGGGACCTCCACCTCCGCCTGCACGTAGCGGTGTCCGGATTCGTCTTTCTGCACGGGCATGGCGGCTACTCCTGCTGTTGGGGTTCGGTGGGGAGCGGATGCGCCACGAGCACCAGCCGGTGCGGCCGGCCGCCGGGCGCGGATTCGTCGTGGTAGCGCGCGGCCAGCCCGGCCACGGCCTGCGTGAGCTCGCGCGTAAAGGCGGCGCGCTCCGCCGGCGAGCGAAAACGGATCTCGGTGTCGATGGAGAGCGTGGCCAGATGCTTTCCCGCCGCCTCCGCGCCCCGCAGCAGCCCGCCC
>DASQBH010000554.1:0-2766 GCA_035635315.1 Longimicrobium sp. | reverse complement strand
GGCGGCGTGCAAGTGCTGGTGCAGGTCCTCCAGCGTGCGGATGGGCGGCGTGTCGTTGGGCATGGCGCTCATCGGCTCCCCGCCGGCGCGGCGTCAGGGGTGGCGGCGACGGAGGGCGCCAGGGCGTCCAGGTCGCGGATCAGGGCTCCGGCGGTGCGGAACGTCATGGCGGTGATGCTGAGGGTGGGGTTGGAGGTGCCCATGTTGGGCATGCTTCCGCACCCCACCATGTACAGGTTGGGGTGCTCCCAGCAGCGCTGGTCGGTGTTCACCACCGAGTCGCGCGGGCCAAACCCCATCACGTGCGTCCCCGCGAAGTGGCCGGCGCCGTCCCAGGGGTAGGTGACGCCCTTCCAGGTGACCGAGCCGATGAAGGTGTTCTGCGTCTGCGTGAAGTTGGCCGCGCCGGCGCGGGCAAAGATGTCGTCCGCGACCCGCTGGGCGGCCTTCATCCCCTCCAGGGTGTAGGGGTCCAGGTCGTAGGCGATCACGGGGCGGTAGTTGCCCAGCCGGTCCGTATAGCCGCGGTCGATGGTGACCCGGTTGGTGGTGCTGGGCATCTGCTCGATCAGAAAGCCCAGCCGGAACTGCCGCGGCACGGTCTCGCCCAGCCAGGACCGCAGCCCGGCGCCGAACAGCCCCTGGCTCAGCCCGGCGGACACCGTGGTGTTGGGCGTGCCCATCGGCCACACCCAGCCGTCGTTGCCCACCTCCACGCGGAACGCGGCGTGCCGGGCGCGGAACGGGCCGCCGCGCAGGTCCTCGATCCCCGACGTGCTCAGCGGGCCCCGGTAGGCGCCGATGCGCTCCGGCATCAGCCCCCAGTTGATCAGCACCGGGTGGTCCATCAGGTTGCGCCCCATCTGCCCGCTGGAGCCTTCCAGCCCCGAGGCCAGCATCAGCTTGGCGTTCTCCACCGCGTGCGCGGCCAGCACGTACGCCGTCCCCCGCGCCACGTGGACGGTGTGGTGGGGCGAATCGGGGTGGGCGTAGCGCTTGTACTCGATCCCCGTTACCGCGCCCCCTTCGTCCACCAGCACCCGCGAGGCCACCGCCTGCGTGAGCACGGTCACCCGGCCGGTCTCCACCGCCTTGAAGAGCGTCTTGTTGGCGTTGTACTTGGCCTGGATGGGGCAGATGGGGGTGCACGAGTGGTTGCCGGCGCAGCGCTGGCCCAGGTCGTGGGCCAGGTCCTGCCCCTCGCGGCGGGGGTCCACGGCGCCCACCGGCGTGTAGCCGCGCCCGGGCTCGCCCTCGCCGCGCAGCGCTTCGGGGGTGCGGTAGTCGGGGTTGGGGATGGAGTTGCGTCCCTGCGGGGTGCTGCGCACCTGGAGCGCGTACTCCTCGTCCCCCATCCGCACGCGCATGCCGTCCACCGCCCGTCCCATCACGCGGTCGGACCAGCTGGGGGGGATGCGGTACATGGGATAGACGTAGTCCGGGGGAAAGGTGATCCCCAGGTACGACTGGTCCTGGACGTCGGCCGAGACGCCGATCTCGAACTCGGCCATGTCGTAGAAGGGGGCCAGCTCCTGGTACGTCATGGGCCAGTCCAGCCCCACCCCGAAGTTGGTGCGGGTGGCGAAGTCCTCCGGCAGCATGCGCAGGCAGGTGCCCATCCAGTGCAGCGTGGTGCCGCCGCCCATGCGCGCGTACGTGCTGCGGAACGGCTGCGGCCCCTGCTGCACAAAGTAGCCGGTGCCGGGAACGCCCGCGTCGGTAACATCCGGCTGGGGCGCGTCGGGATTGAAGGGCCAGGGCGACTCGGGGGTCTTTTCGGTGGCGGTGTAGTAGGAGTTCAGGTTTTCCTGGTAGCCGTCCCACGAAAACGGCTGGCCGGTCCCCGCCTCCAGCACCAGCACGCGCTTTCCCGCGCGGGCCAGCTCCCGTGCCAGCACCGCGCCGGCGTCCACGATCACCGTGTCGAAGGGGTGTTCGAGCGAATCCATCGGATCGTCAGGGTTCGAGGGGGAGGTCACGGGCGGGGCGGGAGCGCCCAGGTGCCGAAGCCGGGCTGCTTTGCCCCCATGGGATTGGTGCCGGCGGCCTTCCACACCAGGCTCTCCTGGTAGGCCAGGGCAGAGACGACCTAGTTCACGTCCCCCGGCGGGGTGCCGTAGGCGTAGTGCCACGCATTGGGGAGCGGCACCCAGAGCCCCGTGTACCACATGGTGATGACGTTCTGCGCCACCGGCCCCAGCCGCGTGCTGTGCAGGATGCGGGTGCGCACGCCCTCTTCCACGCCCCCGGGCGGCGGATCCTGTTCGATGGTGCGCCACACCTGCATCAGCTCCCGGGCCGCGTCGGGGACGATGCGCCAGAGGGTGGCCAAGTACTCGCCGGCCACCCCGGTTCCCTGCAGCTCGTAGACGTCGAAGCCCGTCAGCGCGACGGAAAGGGCCAGGAAATCGTCCTCGGCACCTGCGTGCTCGCCTGCGCCGTGGAGGTGCGGGTCACCCGCGGGGGTGGAGGATTGTGTGCTCATGGCGGCGGGAGAGGGTCGGGGAGGGGACAGATCGGCGGGACTCTCAAGGGGCCTGCTACGTGCATTCGTAGCAGGATTTCCGAAGAGTATGTCGCGGAAGTTGCGGTGTCAACGATCCTGACGCGGGGGGGCAGGCAGGAGGGCGCGGCCTTCTCGCGCCGAACACGATTTGCCTGCGCATCCGTTCCGAGTCGCGAAACGTGCCCCCTGAATCATGCACGGTGGTGGTGAAACGGAAACGCTACGTCGATTCGCCTCCCCGACGCACGGGCCCTGGGACT
>DASQBH010000553.1:0-2797 GCA_035635315.1 Longimicrobium sp. | reverse complement strand
CTCCGTGCATCCTCCGTGACCTCCGTGTGAAACGGCTGTTGACGGACTCCGGGAAACACGAAAAGCCCTCCGCCGCACGAGTGCGACGGAGGGCTTTGTTCGTTGTGCCTGGGCCGGTCAGGACCTCAGAGCCAGGTGCGCACGGCGAGCGCGACGACGAGAACGCCGAGCACACTCAGAAAGTCCAGCCGCAGCACCAGCGGCCCCAGGGTAAAGCCCACCGCCACCAGGTCGATCACCAGCGGCCCGAAGGCCGCGGCTACCGACGTGGTAAAGAACGTCCGCGCCGTGCTGTCGGGCATGAACCGCATCGCCAGCTCCGAAAGCAGCGCCCCCAGCAGCAGCCCGATCAGCACCACCACCAGCATCCGGCCCGCGCGCCGGCGTCCGCCTACGCTCATCTCACCTCCCCAACCCGTTCATCTGGTGGTCGTGCGGCGTTCGCCCAGCCCGCAGGCAAGACGAGTGCCGCCCGCCCGGAATCCTTCTAGCGCTGCCGCTCCACCGCGTACGCAATGCTGTCGCGCAGGGCGTCCAGCGCGGGGCCGTCGGGCAGCCCCTCCAGCGCGTCGGCGGCGCGGCCGGCGCACTCCAGCGCCGCCTCGCGCGCAAACTCCAGCCCGCCGCGCCCCCGCACCACCTCCACCACCCCCGCGATGGAGTCGTCGTCCGGCTCCGGGTCGGCAAAGAGCGCATCCACCTTCGCCCGCTCGGCGCGGGAAAGGTGGGGAAGCACGGCGATCAGCGGCAGCGTGACCTTGTGCTCGCGCAGGTCCAGCCCCGTGGGCTTGCCGGTGACGGCGCTGTCGGCCGTGTAGTCCAGCAGGTCGTCGGCGATCTGGAACGCCAGCCCCAGCTCCCGCCCGAAGGTCTTGACCTGCCCCCGGAAGCGCGGCGCGCCGGTGATGGCGCCCAGCTCGCACGCCGCGGCCATCAGCGACGCCGTCTTGGCGTCGATCAGCCGGTAGTAGTCGTCTTCGGAAAAGTGCAGCGCGTCGTGCGACGACAGTTGCCGCATCTCGCCCACCGTCATGTCGTTGGCGGCGTTCGCCAGCACCTGGATGGGCTCGATGCGCCCCAGCCGGGTGATCTCCATCAGCGACCGCGTATACAGGTAGTCGCCCATGATGATGGCGACCTGGTGGCTCCACAGCGCGTTGACCGTGGGCATTCCCCGGCGCAGCACCGAGTGGTCCACCGCGTCGTCGTGCACCAGGGTGGCCAGGTGCACCAGCTCCACGATGGCGGCCAGCGTCTCCGCCTGCGGGCTGGGGCGCCCCTCCAGCTCGTCGCACAGCAGGACGAGACCCGGGCGGAACAGCTTGCCCCGGATCTTCATCAGGTACTCGTTCACCGTCTCCACCGGCGCAAAGTCGGAGACCACGATGCGCCGGATCTCGTCCACGACGGCGTCCAGGCGCTCCCGGATGGGGGCCTGGATGTCGTCCAGATGGGGAACGGCGGTGCGGGTGCTCATGCGCTGGGGCTCAGGTGCCGGGCTGTGGATCAGGTCGCGGGATTCTACGGCGGCCACGGGCGGATGTCAAAAAGCGGAACGGTGAATGGGACGGCTGGCATCGCACTGCGTCCGCAAGCCGCCCCCTCTCCCGGCCTCTCCCCCAAAACCCCTGGGGGAGAGGTGACGCGCTTCGACATGCATCGCGGCGCGTCCACCACGAGCCGTCGCGAGGAACGAGCGAAAGGCCGGTCGGGGGAGAGGCCCCCCGCGGGTCGCGAGAGCCCCCGCATCACCCCTTCACCCGTTCACCGCCTGCGCGGCGCGGTGTCGCGGAAGCGGATGTCGACGGAGACGACGCGCTCGTACAGCTCCAGCGCGCTCTCCGGACGGTCCGTTCCCTCCTCCACCCTGCCCAGGAGATAGAGGACGCCGATGACGTCGCCGTCCGCCACGCCGGGGAGCTTGAGGGCGCGGTCCAGCACGCGGCCGGCGACGGCGTACTGGCCCTTGTCCACGAAGCACTGGCCCAGCAGCTCCAGCGTGGCCAGGGGATTCGCCCCGCCGCGCAACGCGACCTGGAACTCGGCGATGGCCTCGTCCACCAGCCCCATCTCCATGAAGGCGACGCCCAGGTCGTAGTGGCTGGCGTTGTCCTCCACGTCGATGTTCTCGGCCACCTTCTGGCGAAAGTGGCTCAGCATCTCGGCGAAGTCCTTGTCCTCGTCGCCGCTGGGCTCCTTTTCCTCCACCACGAAGCGCGTGCTGGGCTCGCCCTCGCCCCGCTCGTCGTCCAGGATGAGCGCGCCCAGGTCCACCCAGTCGCCCGCGGGGGCCTGCGGCTTCTCGGGCGCGGGCGGCGCGGGCGGCGGGGGAGGCGCGGCGGCGGGCTGCGGCGCGGGGGCGCGGACGAACGGGGCGACCTGTGCGGCGGCGGCGCGGCCCTCCACGTTGTGCGGGTCCAGCTCCAGCACGCGCTTGAAGACGGCGGCGGCCTTTTCCTCCTGCCCGTGGCGCGCCAGGTGGCGGCCCAGGTCCAGGTACGCCTCCACCTGCGCCTCCGCCCGCCCGCTGCGGAAGGCGTACTCCACCCGCTTTTGCAGCAGGATGCCGTCGTCGGGGCGCAGGCCGATGAGCGCGGTCATGGGCGCCACCGCCTCGAAGTACATCCCCCGCGCGGCCAGCGCCCGGTGCGCGGCCTCCAGCACGTCGGGCACCTCGTGGCCCAGGCCGCGGGCGCGGATCTCGCGCACAAGCTCCTCGCGCGACGCCTCGTCCTCGGGGACGGCCGCCACGTGGGCGCGCAGCTGGTCCAGGTTGTCCTGCTGCGCCTCGAACACC
>DASQBH010000552.1:0-2918 GCA_035635315.1 Longimicrobium sp. | reverse complement strand
CGGCGGCCAGTACGGCGCCCCCCCGGACGGCGCCAGGATCGGCGATTACCTGGACTACGCGGTCCTGCGGCTGAACGGCACGCCCGGGCGCGAGCGCGGCGCCTACAGGCTGGACCCCGAGCGATGGCCGTCGAAAGGCCGCACGACCTGGGTCGTGCATCACCCCGCGCAGTACAACCAGCGGGCGGCGTTCGGCAAGATTGTCGAGCTGTGGCCCGACGAGAAGGGCGCGCGCGTCTTTCACACGGCGGGCACGGACAGCGGCTCTTCCGGCGGGGTCGTGCTCGACGACGCCTACGAGGCGGTGGCGCTGCACCAGTGCGCCGTCCGCGATGCGCAAGGAAAGATCATTCACAACGGAGCGATCCCGACCGCCCCGATCGCCAGGTCCGTCCAGGGGACGGGTGTGCTCGGAATCAGCGGAACGTGCGATCCCCTCTGGCGGCTGCCGGACACCGGCGAACCGCCGGTGTTCGGCCGTGATCGGTTCCAGCAGCTCGTGTGGCGGGCGCGCTCCGGCGGCACCCACGGCCCTCACCTGATCGTGGTCAGCGGGCCGGCCGAGTCGGGAAAGAGCTTCAGCACGCAGATTCTGCGTGCCTCCCTGCCGCCCGACGAGCACGTGGTGATCGCGGTGAGCGCCGCGGCGATCCCGGCCGACGCCGCGGCGCTGGCGGCGGACATCCTGCGCCTGGTGGAGCCTCCCGCCCTCGCGGGCGCCGCGACGCCCCTGCCGGCCTCCGACCAGACCACGAGCACGTACAACGTCTGGATCAAGGACACGCTCTTCCCCAGGTTCGCCCAGCGGCTGAAGGAGGCGGTCGGCGGCCGGCTGGCGTGGCTCGTGATCGACGACCTCGAGCATCACACGCTGCCCGACGCGAGCGCCCGCGTCTTTCTGCAGGTGCTCTACGCGTCCCTGGCGTCGACGCTCACCTCGCTGCGCGTGGTGCTGATCGGCCTGGACGGCCCGGTGCCGGGCGTGGACGGCAGGACGGGGGTGGTCGTCGAGAACGACCGGATCGACCGGCCAACCGCCGACGACGTCGCCACGTATCTGCGCCGCCGCTGTGTCGCCGAGGAGATTACCCTCACGGGCGACGACGCCACACGGTGGGGCCAGGTCGCCGTGAGCATGGCGGAGACGCTTTCCGACGCCAGAAAGCTGGCCGAGCGCGCCGTCGCGGCAACCGCGGCCGACCCGCTCACCGGCGAGGGGAAGTCCAGCTTCGTATCCGTGCTCCCCGAGGTCGTGCTCCGCAACATCATCCCCGTGCTTTCCAGATGAGGCGCGACGCGACGCTGGAGCCCGGGACCCGGGCGGCGGTCGACAGCGTGCTGCTGCGCGCGGCCACGGTGGGCGCATTCGACCCGCGCACCCTCCTTGGCGGAACGGGCGGGCCGGAGCAGCGCCGGATCCTGGTGGCGCTCGCCGAGCGCTGCGCCGAGGTGCGGACCGAGGCGGGGATGCAGTGGATGCTGAGCCCCGACGTCCGGCGCGCGGTCCTTAAGGCCGCCGGCGCCGAGCGGGCGCGCGCGGCCGCCCGGCAGACGGAGCCCGGCGACAGGTTCGGCACGTTTCTCCAGCAGGTGCTGTTCGATCGCGAGGTCGACGCGGAGAACCTGGATACGGCGGCGCTGGACGAGCTCTTCACCGCCAGCCAGTTCATGGAGCAGGCGGGCTTGGTGGCGGGGCGCAGGTCCCCGCAGGTGAACCGCGCCATCGCACGGCGGGAGGCCGACGCCGCGCTGCGCGTGGTGCTGCCGACGCCGCTCGTGGGCCGGCGGCGCGAGCTTGCCACGCTGCGCCGCTTCGTAAAGACGGGAACGGTAGAGGGTGTCGAACGCATCGCCGAGGCGTGGCCTGAGGGTTCACCGCCGATCCTCGCCGTCACCGGGGTGGGCGGGACGGGAAAGTCGGCGTTGCTCGCGACGCTGATGGAGGAGCTGCGCGGCGCGGCGGCGGGACCCATGTGGCCGGTGGTCATCCTGGACTTCGACCTGCCGGCGCTCGCTTCGGCGGACCCGCTGGAGATGCTCTTCACCCTCACGCGCCAGCTGGGGCACGCTCGTCCGGAGCTGGACGACGCGCTGTCCGGCTTCCGCGTCCAGTGCCGCCGCACGCTCGGCCTGGAGGAGTCGTCGTCGAGCGGCGGCTACGACAGTCGCGCCCACCAGCAGTCGGTCGCCCTGTCCGAGCTCGGGCCGATCATCGAGAAGAGCGACCTCGCCTCCACTCCGGTCGTGCTCGTGCTCGATACGTTCGAGGAGATCCTCGTCCGCGGCGAGGTGGAGACCCGCTTCGTCTTCAAGTGGCTCGACGCCGTGCGGCGGGAGGGGCAGTTCCGCGAGCTTCGCGTGATCCTGGCCGGGCGCGCCTCGTCGGCGGAGGTCGTTCCCGAGCTGGCGAACCGCGTTCTCGACACCCTGGTTCTGGGCGACCTGGACGAGGAGGACGCGTTCGAGATGCTTTACGCGGACCTCCGGCGGTCCGGGCGCTCCGGGGCACCCGTGGAGAAGCTGGTCCGGACGTTCGGCGGCAATCCGCTGGTGCTGCGCATTCTCGCCCAGTTCGCGCGCGCGAACGACGGGGACGAGCTGTACGCGCTCGTCGAGGGTGCGCACACGTCGTCGACGGAGAAGGTGACCGGCGAGCTGGCGCAGCGGTTCCTCTACGAGCGCATCCTGGAGCGCATCCGTGACGAGGAGATGAAGAAGCTGGCATCGCTGGGCCTGGTGCTGCGCCGCGTGACGCCCGAGCTGCTGCGCGAGGTGCTGGCGGGGCCGTGCGGGTTCGAGCATCCCGAAAGCACGAACTGGGACGCCCTTTTCGAGAAGCTGCGGATGCAGGTGTGGCTGGTGGAGAACGAGGGTGAGCGCGTGCGGCACCGGCGCGACCTGCGGCGGCTGGTGCTGCC
>DASQBH010000551.1:0-2625 GCA_035635315.1 Longimicrobium sp. | reverse complement strand
AGGCTAGACACTCTCAGGAAGTCAACGCTCGTTTCTGGACCTGGATCGGCTCAGCCGAAGGCGCCGTTCTCGTCGGGCTTCGCATCCGCTTTGCCGGATCCGCCGTCGGCTCCTGAGGCCGCGCCCGCGCCGGAGGCGGCGGCGGTCTCGTCGGAGACGGAGACGACTTCCAGGTCGCCGGCTTCGTTCTTCGTCACCACCGCCGGAACCTGGACCGTCGTCCCCACGCTACCTTCCGCAGGCACGGCGGTCACGGTGAACTTGCGCTCGTTGGAGGTGGTGCCGCCGGACGCGGGGTTGTGGATGGAGACGGTGTGCTCGCCCGCCGCGGCCAGATCCGCGGCCGCGACGGTGAAGGTGAGCTCCGTGGCGCTCTTGAAGGTGGCCGTGCGGTCCACCTTGTCGAACCGGACGACGGAATCCGCCGCGAACCCGGTGCCGGTGGCGGTGACGACCGTGTCCGCGGAGCCCGCCGGCACCTGCGCGGGGGTGATGCCGGCCAGCTTGAGCTCCGGCTTCTCCAGCTTGTCGGCGCGCTCGGCATCGGCGCGCGAGCGGAACAGCGTGTCGAACACCTCGGCCAGCTTGTCCGAGGCCTGCTTGGAGAACATCCCCGCCAGCGCCGCCACCGTCATCATGGCGTAGGGATCCACCGTGCTCACGCCGCCGCTCATCACCAGCACGCCGCCGCGCACCACCACGTAGAAGATCACCGCCATCCCGATCCCCATGAACGGGCGCAGCAGGTACCACGGCACCCAGCTGGGGACGAAGCTGCGGTTGCCCACGTAGGTCACGAACGAGTTGACCCCGTGGATGTAGCTGCCGATCCCGCCCGCCAGCATCACCGCCAGCAGCAGCTCGCCGTGGTCCAGCACCAGCCGCGACTCGGCGCTCTGTAGCAGAAAGGCCGTCGTGTCCCGCAGGACCGTGCCGGGGGGCAGCCCGGCGAGCACCGACGCGTTGGGAAGGTAGATCGTGTTCGCGGCGACCAGGCTCCACAGCCCCCACAGGGCCAGCGGAAGGAGCGCCATGAAGTAGACCACGAACCCCACGAGGGTCCGAAAGGAGACCTGCCTGCGCGCAGGAGCGGCAGCGTTGGACATGGGGAGATCCATCGAAAGGAGGGGAGGACCGCGGAAGGGCCATCTATTATAAACGCACGTCTACCGCCACTCAATACCCTTGATGCTGCGCAAGAGCAGATCACGTCCGCACTTGCAGGCTACACGCCCACGGCGCGCTCCAGCAGCTCGCGCGCGTGCTCCAGCGAGACGGCGCTCTCGGGGTCGCCGCCCAGCATCCGGGCGATCTCGTGCACGCGGTCGTCCGCCTCCAGGGGCAGCACGTCGGTGGTGGTGCGGCCGTCGCGCTCGCCCTTGCGCACCAGCAGGTGCACGTGCGCGCGGCTGGCGATCTGCGGCAGGTGGGTGATGGCGAACACCTGGTGGGTGCCCGCGACGTCGCGCATCTTTTCCCCCACCTGCAGCCCCACCCGCCCGCCGATCCCCGCGTCCACCTCGTCGAACACCAGGGTGGGGACGGAGTCCAGCCGCGCCAGGATGGTCTTGATGGCCAGCATGATGCGGCTCATCTCGCCCCCCGAGGCCACGAACGACAGCGGCTTCGGCTCGAAGCCGCGGTTCAGCGACACGCGGAACTCCACCTCTTCGGCGCCGAACGGCCCCGCCTCGGCCAGCGGGATGCGCTCGGCGCGAAAGACGGCGCCGCCGCTCATCCCCAGCTCCGGCAGCACCGCGCTCACCTCGCCGGAGAGCCGCTCCATCGCCGCCTGCCGCGCCGCCGTCAGCTCCGCGGCGGCCGCCGTCAGCTCCGCCTCGGCAGCGGCGAGCTTCTTCTGCAGCGCGCCCAGCTCCCACTCCGCGTTCTCCAGCAGGTCCAGCTCCGCCCGGGCGCCGGCGCCCACCTCCAGCACCTCTTCCAGCGTCTGCCCGTACTTGGTCCTGAGGCGAAAGAGCAGGTCCTGCCGGCGGCGAATCTCGTCCAGGCGCCGCGGGTCGTGCTCGACCGTGGCCGCGTAGCGCTCCATCCGCTCGCCCAGCTCCTGCAGCGAGTAGTAGGCGCTCTCGTACAGCTCGCGCACCTCGTTCTGCGCGGGGTCGATGCGCACCAGCGCGTCGATCTGCCGGCGCAGCGAGCCCACCTCGTGCAGCAGCGCGCGCTCCGACCCGCTCACCGCGTCCGCCAGCCCCCCGGAGAGCGCCTGCAGCTCTTCGCTGTGGCTCAGCCGGCGCGCCTCGTCCTCCAGCTCCTCCTCCTCCCCGGCGCGCAGCGACGCGGCCTCGATCTCCTCCGCCTGAAAGCGAAGGAAGTCCGCGCGCTGGGCCGCCTCGCGCCGGCGCGCGTCCAGCCCCGCGATCTCGCGCCGCAGCCCGGATGCGACGCCGTGCGCCTCGCGGACGCGCGCCAGGAGGAGCGCGTTGGCGGCGTAGGCGTCCAGGATGGTGCGCTGCTCGTCGCGGCGCAGCAGCGTCTGGTGCTCGTGCTGTCCGTGCAGGTCCACCAGCGCCCGCCCCAGCTCCCCCAGCACGGCGGCGGTCGTGGGCGAGCCGTTGATCCACGCCCGGTTGCGCCCCTCCACCGCCACCTCGCGCTTCAGGACCA
>DASQBH010000550.1:0-2454 GCA_035635315.1 Longimicrobium sp. | reverse complement strand
CGCGAATTCATTCGCCCGGCGGGCGGGCGGCACATAACCCGGATCAGACGCGCAATCGACCCTCAGGGGCTCCGCGCCGCCCCTGATCATCCGCTCGCCTCTCCCTCCCGCAGCAGCACGCGCCGCAGCTGCGCGCCGACGGCCGCGGGCGAGAAGCTGCGCTCCACGCGCTCGCGGGCGCGCACCCCCAGCGCGCGGCTCAACGCCGGATCGTCCAGCAGGCGGCCGAGCGCCGTGGCGAGCGCCGCCGCGTCCGCGCGCGGCACCACCAGGCCGCCGGACGCCTCCCCGCCTTCCAGCACGTCGTCGATGCCGGCCACGTCCGACGCCACGATCGGCAGCCCGCACGCCATGGCCTCCAGCGGCGCCACGGCGAACCCCTCGCGCCGCGAGGGGAGCGTCCAGGCGTCGGCGGCGGCCAGGTAGCCGCGCAGGCGGTCGCGGTCGCGCACGTACTCGTCCACCCACACCACGTCCGTGCGTCCTTCAACGCGCCGGCGCAGCGCGTCCCGATCGTTCCCCGTGCCCACCAGCAGCAGGCGCAGCGCGCGTCCCGGCCGCTCGTCCGCCAGCCGCGTCCACGCGTCCAGCAGCACATCGAGCCCCTTGAGCTCCATCAGCACCCGCCCGTGCCACGCCGCCACGCGCGCGTCCGCGGGGATCCCCAGCGCCGCGCGCGCCGCGGCCCGCTCGGACGGGGTGGGGGGGCGCCAGTCGTCCAGCTCCAGCGGATTGAAGACGCGGGCGATCTTTCGCTCCGGCACGCCGTAGCGGGCGCGCACCCGCTCCGCCTCGCGACCCGCGGCGATCACCAGCCCGTCGCACGCGCGCAGGGCCGGCCCGCGCACCAGCCGTTCCAGCCGGCCCACGGAGGTGTCGCCGCCCTGGAAGGTGGCGAACACCGGCAGGCCCAGCGCGCGCGCCAGCAGCAGGCACGCGTCCAGCCGCCCGTGCTCGTAGTCCTGGCACAGCACCGCGCGGCACCCCTCGCGCCGCAGCGTGCGCGCCAGGTGCGCCAGCGGGGTGGAAAGGTACGGCGACAGCTCCAGCAGCGCCGCGCAGAGGGCGCGCTGCGCGCCACGCACGTCGCCGCACGCCTCCGCCACGGTGGCCGCGTACGGGTTGAGCACCCGCCGGCGCGCCAGGCGGTAGGCGCGCGGGGCGGGGAGCACCCACACGGTGGCGCCCGTGGCCGCGTGCCGGCGGCGCTGCGGCGCATGCACGTGCGCGGAGACCACGAAGAGCACCGTGCGCACGCCCGCCGTCCGCAGCGCGGCGACGTAGCCGAACATCCAGCCGCCGCTCATCTCGTCCACGAACCCGTCCAGCGAGACGCCGATGTTGTCGAGGTAGTCCTCCACCAGCTGGCTGAAGTCCACCAGCGCCACCACCGGCTCCCGGGTGTCGGGCATCGACCGAGCGGGTTCGTTCAGGGAAGGAGGAGGGTTCGATTGCGCGTTGGCCGCAGCGCGAGCGCGTGTAGAGGGTGCGGCCGCGCGGGCCGCGTGTCAACGTGCCTCCGGACGATTTTTTCCGTTGCGCGCCGCGCGGGCGCGACGGCATCTTGTGATGCACGGCCCCACGATCCCGGGCCGCACCGTCCTCCGCCGTCGTCTCCTCCGCTCGCGTTCCGCCGTGATCTTTACCGATCGCTTCGTCTACGTGCACGAGCCCAAGACGGGCGGCAGCTTCGTCACGGAGGCGCTGATGCGGCTGTACGGGGTGCGGTGGTCGCGGCGGCTGCGGCTGCAGGCCATGCTGCGGGGGCAGGTGTCCCGCAACGGCGGGCCGTACGGGCGCTTCACCTACCACAACCTCAAGCACGGCACGTACAGCCAGGTGCCTGCGGCGCACCGGGAAAAGCCCGTGCTGGCCACGGTGCGCGGTCCGTACGAGATGTACGTGTCGCAGTACGAGTTCGGCTGGTGGCGCCGCCGCGAGATGAGGCGCCACTTCAGCGCGGTGCCGGACTTCCGCCGGCGCTTTCCGCGCTTTCCCGAGCTCTCGTTCCCCGAGTTCGTGGAGCTGTGGGACGCCGCGATGGGCGATGCGGATCCGGAGGGGCGGGGCGCCTGGACGCGCCAGTTCATCCGCTTCTACTTCCGCGATCCTCCGCACGCCCTCACCCTTCCCGACGCCGTGCTGCGCGATCCGGAGGCCCGCCGCGCCGCCATGCCCCGCATCCACTTCGTCCACACGGAGCGGCTGCGGGAGGGGCTGCACGCGTTCCTCGTCGACCAGGGCTACCGGGCGGAGGACGCCGGCTTCGTCCTGCAGATGGGAAAGGTGCTCCCCGGCAAGGGGCGCGGCGACGACCAGCGGTGGGAGCGCTACTACACCCCCGCGCTCAAGGACCGCGTACGGCGCCGCGAGCGGCTGCTGCTGGAGATCCTCCCCGATTTCGACGTCTGAGAGTGTGGTTAAGAATCACATCGGCGGATTTGATTTCCTGAG
>DASQBH010000549.1:0-2442 GCA_035635315.1 Longimicrobium sp. | reverse complement strand
GATGTCCGGCGGCGTCTGCACGATCATCTTTCCCGTGCGCCCGGTAATGCGGACGGGGTCAAAGGTGACGGTGACGCCCGGTGGAAGCGCGTTCTTGACCTGCGGGCGCACGGGGACGCCGGGGATGTTCTTGCGCCGCAGCGTGATGTCGAAGGTGGCCGATCCGCCCGGCGCCACCTCCTGCCGCGCGGGCGAGGCGAACACGCGCACCTTGCGCAGCGGCAGCTCGATGTCGATCGGCTGGACGAAGATCGGCGTCAGCAGCGTGGGCTGCAGGACGGTGCCGCCCTGGAAGCTGAGCACGTAGCGCGCGGGCGGCGTCTCGATGGTGGTGGTGAGCGTCGCCACGAAGGTGCCGAAGCTGGGCACGAACTCCGGCGCCACCACCAGGGTGGACTTCGGCGGCACGTCACCCGTGATGATGCGCAGCTCGCGGCCGAAGACGGGCTTCCCCTCCGCATCGTACAACTCCGCGGTAAAGGCGAAGCGCGCCACCTCACCGGCCCGGATGCGCGGCACGGGCGGAGGCTCCGCCGCGGCGGAGGCGGGCACCAGCACCAGTCCGCCCACGTCCGCCAGCGCCGACAGCGTGGCGTCCGTCAGCCCCAGGGGCCGCGAAATGGCAAGCGACGATCCCACATCCACCGAAACCGCCGGCGCGATGACGGCCGGGTCCGCGGGGATCGTCTCCACGGCCAGCAGCGCCGTCTCCTGCACCTCGCTGGAATCGGTCGCCGACTCGCCAACGGCCAGCAGCGCGGGGCCAGCAGTGGGATCGAAGCCGTCCTCGTCCGGCACGCCGGCGTCGGGGTCGCCGTCCGGATCCACCACCGTCACCGACTGCAGCACCAGCCGTCCGGTCACCGGCTCGCCGGAGGGCGGCAGGTAGCGGAAGGCGTTGCTCAGCGTGCCGCTGCCGCCGTCGGGGTTCACCACCGCCACCGCCACCAGCCCCGCCGCCGCCCCCCGCGGCGTCACGGCACTCAACCGCGTGGCGTCGACGAACGTCGTAACGGCGTCGATCCCGCCGAAGCGCGCGCGGCACCCGGGCTTGAAGCCGGTCCCCGTCACCGTAACGGTCGTTCCGCCGGCCAGCGGGCCCTCCCCGGGCGCGACGCCCTGCACCTGCGGGGGCACCAGGGAGATGATGCGGAAGAAGGCGTTGCTGCGGTCCTCGCCCGTCTGCCCGGCGGTGTCGCGCGCCGTCACCATCACCAGCGCGGTGGTGGTCGGCTGATTGGGAACGGCCCAGAAGGTCTCGCGCGCGTTGCCGGCGAGCCCCAGCGCGATGTCCTGGAACGTCTGCCCGCCGTTGGTCGACACGCGCACGTCGTGCGAAACCAGGCCGCGGTCGTCGCTGCTGTTCCAGCTGATGCGCGTCACCTGCCCCGCCACCAGCTGCTCGCCGCCGTTGGGCGAGAGGACGGTCACCTGCGGCCGCGCGTCCGCCGGCGCGCCGACCCGGAAGGTGCCGCTGCGCCCCTCGCCCGTCTTTCCCGTGTTGTCCGTGGCGCGGACGGCGATCACCGCGCTGTCCGTGGCCTGCGCGGGAAGCTGCACCGCCAGCGTGCGCGTGGCGCCGGGGAGGCCGGGGACCAGCGTCTGGAAGGTGGCGCCGCCGTTGGCCGAGTAGCGGATCTCCTGCGAGACGATCACGCCGTCGTCGGTCACGTTCCAGGTGACGTCGATCACCTGCCCCGGGTTGAACGTCTGCCCACCGCCGGGGGAGAGCACGGTGACGATCGGCGTGGCGTCGGTGAGGACGGTGAACGGCGGCGTGAAGACGGGCCCCGTGGGCGTGTTGAGGGTGATCGGCCCCGTGACGGCGCCGGGGGGGACCATGGTTGCCAGCCGCCCGTCGCCCGTGGGGTTCAGCTGCACGGGGATGCCGGGGGCGAAGGATCCGCCCGTCACCCGGTCCAGTGACGTGCCGCTGATGGTCACGCCGATGCCCACGGATCCCTGGGTGGGAGTGATGCCGCTGACGGTGGTGGTGAGCGGCGGCAGGACGGTGAACACGCCTCCCTGCACCTCGCCCGCGGCGGACTCCAGGATGATGGGCCCCGTCATCACGCCGGAGGGAAGGGTGAAGGTGATCTGCTGGTTGCTGGGGCGGGAGATGACCTGGATGCGGAACGTGCCGATGCGCACCCCCGTCGCCAGGTTCAGGTCCGTCCCGTTCAGGGTGACGATGTCCCCCGGCCGCCCGGAGGTGGGGGTGAACGAGGTGAGCGTCGGCAGGCCGGAGCCGGCGAAGAAGTTCGTCGCGCTGACGGCGGTGCCCAGCGGCGTGTGCACGCGGATCGGTCCCGATCCCACGAAGCCGGGGACAAAGGCGCGCACCTGCGTGTTGCTCACGACGGTGAACTGCGCGTCCACCGCGTTGAACGTCACGCGGTTGGCCGACCCCAGCTCCGTGCCGAAGATGTCCACCTGCGCCCC
>DASQBH010000548.1:0-13862 GCA_035635315.1 Longimicrobium sp. | reverse complement strand
GGCTCCACGGAAAGCCACGGAGCGGGCAGGAGCACGGGCGCGGTGACGGGCATCGTACGGAGAATCCGATTCGTTCGATGAAAGGACGCGGCGCGGGCCGGGTGCCCGCGCCGCTTCCGCGGGCTCGATGGTCGCAAGCTTCGCCCGTGAATGGCTTTACGGCCGTACCAACGGGAGGGCGGACTGGCGGCAAGATGCATGCGCGCCGGTGCCCGGCTCAGTCGCCGGCCGAGGGTGCCTTGCGGTTGCGGCGGCGGCTCAGGCGCTCCTCGCGGCGCCGCTGGCCGTCTGCCTGGCGGCGCTTCTCATCGTCCGTCTCCGGAAGGACCGGCGGCACGCGCGCGGGGCGGCCCTGCTCGTCGAGCGCGACGAAGGTGGCGTAGCAGGTGTTGGTGTGCCGTTCGGCGCCGGTGATGGGGTTCTGCGCCATCACCCGCACCCCGATCTCCATGCTGGTGTTGCCCGTGAAGTTGACCGACGCGTGGGCGATCACCAGCTCGCCGATGTAGATGGGCTCGTTGAACTCCACCTCGTCGAAGCTCTTGGTCACCACCGGGCGCCCGGCGTGCTTCATGGCGCAGAACGCCGCCGCGCGGTCGATGAACCCCAGCAGCACGCCGCCGAACAGCGTTCCCGCCACGTTCTGGCTCTGCGGCTCCGCCAGGTCGGCAAAGGTGACCTGCGAGTTGCGCACGGGCCGCGGCACCGCGGGGTCCGGCGGAGGGGTGTTCAGGTAGATCTCCACCGGGCGGATCATCCGGTTCGTCATCGGTCTTCAGGCCTTCCGTCGCGGGCTGGGTGGTTCACGGGCGCGGAAGATGGCGCCCGCGGCCCACGGCGGAAAGCCCTTGCGCGTCAGACCGGTACCGGCTGCGCGGCTCGTGCGGCGAGCTGCTGCCACACCTGCTCCACCGCGTTGGCCGCCGCGCCGTACATCCGGATGCGCGTCTGCACGCCGCGCGGGGTGATCTTGAGGATGCGAAAGAAGAGGACGTAGCCGGGCTCGATCCCCTCGATCTGCGACCAGGGGATGAGCAGCGGGGGATGCCGGAAGCGGAACGGCCGCCACGGGCGCAGGTGCAGCCCCGCCTGGGCGATCTCCACGATCATGCAGTTGCTGTAGTTGGTCGGGAGCGGAAACCGGCCGCGCCGCAGGTCCAGCGTCGCCATCGGGAACGACTGCACCGGCGCGCGTACCATCCCCTCCGGCTCGCGGTACACCCGCGCCAGCTCGCGCCATCCGCCGACCTCCGCCAGCAGGCCGGTAATCCCCAGCCACATCGCGGTAAAGAACAGCGGGAACACCACCAGCACGAAGAGGATGATCTGCGTCTCACTCATGGCCGGATTGCCTGTGTGGGGAGAAGGACCGATGGAGCGGGGACGATACGTGCGCGGCGAGCCGTAAGTTGCGGCGGAGTTGGCGATTACGGAAGGATGTCGTGAGGGAGTGCGAAAGTGCGAAAGTGCGAAAGTGCGAAAGTGCGAAAGTGCGAAAGTGCGAAAGTGCGAAAGTGCGAAAGTGCGAAAGTGCGAAAGTGCGTGAGTGCGGGAGCCGCTGCCGTGCGCTACTCCTGCGACTCGGGTGCATCCACCAGTACAACGACGACGTCGTTGACGTTGGTGCCGGTGGGGCCGGTGACGATCAGGTCGCCGGCGGCGCGCAGGAACGGGTACGCGTCGTTGCGGCGCAGCGCGTCGCGGGCGTCCAGGCCGGCGGCGTGGCCTCGGGGCACGGTGCCGCCGTCCGCGAATGCGCCGGCGGCATCCGTGGGGCCGTCCGTCCCGTCCGTACCCATCGCCGCGACGAGCACGCCGCCGACGCCCTCCAGCTCGACCGCCGCGGCGAGGGCGAGCTCCTGGTTGCGGCCACCGCGGCCGGGCCCCTGCACCGTCACCGTCGTCTCGCCGCCCAGCAGCAGGGCCAGGGGCGCGTCCGGTGCTTCGGCGAGCGAGCCGATGGCCAGCTGCGCCACCTGCTCGCCCACGGAGCTGGCCTCGCCCTCCACGTCCTCGGCCACGACGCGGGCGCGGTAGCCCAGCCGCTCCGCCTCGCGCGCGGCGCCTGCGAGGGCGTCGTGGCTCCCCGCGATCACGTGCGCCGTCGCGCGCTCGAAGGCGGCGTCGTACGGCTTGGGCGTTTCCTCCCGCTCGCCGTCATCCCCGGCCCGCAGGTGCGCCAGGACGGCGGGTGGGGGGTGGATGCCGCGCTCCCGCAGCACGTCCAGCGCATCCGCGTACGTCGTGGGGTCGGGGACGGTGGGGCCGGAGGCGATCACGTCCAGCGCGCCCCCGACGACGTCGGAGACGGCGAGCGTCACCACGCGCGCCGGGGCCGCGGCTCGCGCCAGCCACCCGCCGCCGATGCGCGACAGGTGCTTGCGGACGGTGTTGATCTCGTGGATGGTGGCGCCGGAGCGGAGGAGCGCGTCCGTCACCGCCATCAGCTCCGTCAGCGAGACGCCGGGGACGGGCGCCGGCCAGAGCGCGGAGGCGCCGCCGGAGAGGAGGCAGAGCACCAGGTCGCGCGGGCCCGCGTCGCGGGCCAGGCGCAGCGCGTCCGCCGCGCCCGCCATCCCCCGCGTGTCGGGAACGGGGTGCGCGGCCTCCCACACTTCGATGCGCGGCAGCCCGGCGCCGTGGCCATCCCTGGTCGTGATCGTTCCCTCCGCGATCCGGTCGCCCAGCACCTGCAGCGCCCCCGCCGCCATCCGCGCCGCGGCCTTTCCCGCGCCGATCAGCAGGATGCGGTCGATGGCGGCGAGATCGACCTCCTCCGTCCCCGCCACCGTGAGCCGCTGCCCATCCACCGCCAGCGCGCGGGCCACGGCGGCGCGCGCGTCGGCGGCGGCGAGGGCGGCGGACAGGATGGCGAGGGCGTGCTCGCGAAGGGGGCGGCTCATGGCACCGGGTTCAGGGGTGGGCTGCCCGTGAGCACCGCGTGGACGTTGCGCGCGGCCAGCATCGCCATGCGCGTGCGCGTCTCGCGCGTGGCCGAGCCGATGTGCGGCAGCAGCGTCACGTTCGGCAGCTCCAGCAGGCCGGGGTGGATGGCCGGCTCGCGCTCGTACACGTCCAGCCCCGCGCCGGCCAGCGGACCGTCGCGGAGCGCATCCACCAGCGCCGCCTCGTCCACCAGCGCGCCGCGGGCCGTGTTGACCAGGTAGGAGCCCGGCCGCATCCGCCGCAGCGCATCCGCGTCGATCGCATGGCGCGTCTGCGGGCTGAGCGGCGCGTGCAGGCTCAGCACGTCGCTGCGGGCGATCAATCCATCGAAATCCACCCATTCCGCCCCGACCGCCGCCTCGTCGTCCGCGGAAAGCCGCGTGCGCGAGTGGTAGATGACGCGCATCCCGAACGGCGCCGCCCGCCGCGCCACCGCCCGGCCGATGCGCCCCATCCCGAAGATCCCCAGCGTCCTGCCGTTGAGGTCCGCGCCCAGGTAGTCCCAGAACCCCCAGCCGTGGAACCGGCCCGCGCGCAGGCTGCGCTCCGCCCGCGGCAGCCCGCGCAGGGCGGAGAGGATGAGCGCCATCGCCAGGTCCGCCGTGGCGTCCGTCAGCACGTCCGGCGTGTTGGTGACGATGATCCCGCGGGCGCGGCACGCATCCCGGACCACGTGCTCGTACCCGACCACGGCGTTGGCGACGATGCGCAGCCGCGGCGCGCGGTCCAGCAGGCCGGCGTCCACCCGGTCCGTCAGCAGGCAGAGCAGCGCCTCCGCGTCCTCCAGCGCCTCCCGCCATCCGTCCGGCCCCGCGAGACCGAGCGGTCCCAGCAGCTCCAGCGCCGCGTCCGGCAGCGGAAAGGTAGTGACGATGCGCGCCATCACCCCACCGGCTTTTCCCAGAGGCTCACGCCCGCGCCGGCCAGGCCCAGCAGCTGGTGGTCGCGGATGCTCATCTCCGTGAACCCAAGCGCCCGGACGACGGGGTGCACGGCCAGCCGGCGGCGCTGAAAGGCCGTGCGCAGCGCCGCGATCCCGCGCCCCGCCAGCCACACCTCCACCGCCTCCAGCGCCTCGCACGCCAGCCCCTGCCGCCGGTGCGCGGGGTGGATCATCAGCATCCCCAGCAGCGCGCGGTCCGGCCCCGGGTTCCCCGCCCACCAGCCGACCGCGCCCACGTCCTCGCCCGTGTCGATGCGGGTGAGCACGGCCACCTGCCGTCCCCACGTCTGCTCGCAGGCGCGCAGCTCCTGCTCACCCGCGTCCGCCGCCGGCCGCGGCTGGCCCATGAGGACGACAAAGTGGTCTGCGCACGCCTCGAACACGCGCTGCAGGCGGTCCTCGTCCCCCGCGCCCAGCGCGCGGATGGCCAGGCGGGCGGTCTCGATGTCGATGGGCGCGGTGGGCGCGGCGTTCACGGCTCTCTCGTGCGGGTGGATGGATGCCGCCCGTCGGCGGGCATCCGGCGCGGAGAAGTTGCCCCGGAGGCCGGGCAGGGTCAAGTTGGTGTCGCCCGTCCGCCGGTGGAACCCGGAAGAGGCGGACGAGCAACGGGAGCCGGCGGCACTGCGCGCCCGCTATTCCCTATTCCCTGTTCCCTATTCCCTCACATGCAGCTTGAGTCCGCCCACTACATGCGGACGGGCGACCTGGTGCGCCACGACGGCGGACGGACGGGGAGCGTGGTGGAGGCGATGACCCTGTGGGCCACCGTCCGCTGGGACGACGGCGGCGCCGACGAAGAGGTGGAGCAGCTGGACCCGCGCATCGTGGTCACCGAGCGGGCCACGCGGGAGTAGACGGAGAGCGCGATCTGCGTCCTGCTACGGTTGCAGTGTAATCCCTTTGCAAAAAACGCTGGCGCACAACGACTTGGGTGTGTTACAATGGAGGAGGACCTCCCTCCAGAAGGACACACTCCAATGATCCAGAAGTACGAGCCGGCCGCCGACGCGGTCCGGACGGTTCTCATCGTGGAGGACCAGATCGAGATGCGCGCCATCGCGGCCGCCTACCTGGAGCGCCAGGGCTACCGCGTGCTGGCCACCGACAACGGCGCCGACGCCGTGCGGCAGGCGCGGGCGGAGCAGCCGGACCTGATCTTCATGGACGTCTCCATCCCCGGGATGGACGGCATTCGCGCCACCGCCGAGATCAAGCGCGACCCGGCCACCCGCGCCATCCCCGTCGTCATCGTCACCGCGCACCCGTACGGCTCGGTGGGCAAGCGGGCGATGGATGCGGGGTGCGACGGATGGCTCAACAAGCCGTGCGACCCGCGGCGCCTGCTGCAGGAGGTGCAGCGGCGGGTGGGAGCCCCCAACTGACGACGCTCCCCGCGACCGGATGAGCTTCATCGACCCGAGCTGGTGCGCGCGCATCAACGCGCACCGTGCTTCACCGCCGGAGCCCGTCCCCCCGCCGGTCGCGGCGGAACCCCCGCAGCAGCCTTCTCCCACCCCACTGCAGCGGCGGGAGATCCCGTCCGTGCACGTCTGCGAGCTGTGCGGCACGACGATGTACGATCACAACTGCAAGATCGTCTGCCCCAACTGCGGCTACAAACGCGACTGCAGCGACCCGTAAGACGACTGCAGACTACCTGCCTGCCGCGAATTTTCCTGATCCCCGCCGCCGTGTCCGTGCCTGTTCTGATTCTTCCATCAGATGGGCACTTGCATCCGCCTCCTGAAATCTATACAATCACGGTTGTATACGGTCGTAGTTGTACAGGTTCGCATCCAAATACAAGACGGGCGATGGTGCGCGATCCCGAGGTGATCATCAACCGAGACCACGAGCAGCAGCGGCTGGGCGAGCTGCTCGGGCGCGGGCAGCCGCAACTGGTGCTGATGTACGGCCGCCGCCGCGTGGGCAAGACGCACCTGCTGGGGCGGGTATGGCAAGACACGCCGGCCTTTTACTTCACCGCCGCGGAAACCACCCCCGCACAGAACCGCGAGGCGCTGCTCGCCGCGCTGGCCGAGTGGTCGGGCGAGCCCGTTCACGCGGAAGACTATCCCACTTGGCGAAGCGTGTTCAGGCTGCTCCTGGATTTTCGCTCGCCGGAGCCCCTCGTCATCACCCTGGACGAGTTCCAGTACCTGGGCGAAAGCGCCGCGGACCTCAAGGCGGTGGCGTCGGAGCTGAACGCGGCGTGGGAGACCCGGCGTGCGCAGCGGCCGCTGGTGCTGGTGCTCGCTGGTTCGGCTGTCCGGACGCTCGAGGCGCTGAACCAGGGCGGCTCACCCCTGTACGGGCGCTTCGCGTGGCAGTGCCGCCTGCGTCCGTTCAACTACTGGTTCGCGGGTGAGATGGCCGGGTTCACGGACCCGCGGGAGCGTACGTACGCGTACGGCATCTTCGGCGGTACGCCGCGTTATCTGAGCGCGGTCGATCCTTCGCACACCGTGGCGGAGAACGCTATATCGCTCATGCTGCACCCGGCCGGCGAAGTGCGCGAGCTCGTGAGGACCGCGCTGCTGCAGGAGCAGGGGCTGCGAGAGATCCAGAAGTACGTGGCCATTCTCCGCGCCATCGGCCGGGGCCGGACGGACCTGAACGAGATCGCGCAAGCCGCGGGTCTGGAGGCGGATACCGCACTTCGCGAAAAGCTGGAGCGCCTGATCGAGCTGGATTACGTAAAGGCGGGCCGCAACCTGGGAGCAAAGCCGCGGGAGCGATTCCGCTACCGCGTGGCAGACCCGGCCTTCCGGTTCTTCTACGACTTCGTAGCGCCGCTGGAGAGCGTACTGGCCACACAGGACCCGACCTTGGTGTGGGAACGGCACATCGCGCCCAACCTGGACGCGTACACGGGGCTGGTGTTCGAAGGGATGGTGGAAGAAGCGTACTATCGCCTGCTTCCGTCCCTGGGCCTTCCGCTGGTGCGGGAGTGGGGACGATGGGAAGGTGTGGACCGCAGCCGCCAACCGCTGGAGATCGACATTGCAACCATCCTGATGGACCGGCGGGTGCTTACCGGCGCGATCAAGTGGCGGCGGGATCCCGTAGACGTGGACGTCCACACACGCCACCTGGAGATGCTGGACCGGCTGTCGCAGGCCGGAGTTGCGTGGGCTCACGAGGCGAAGCAGGCGTCCGCGCCGCTCCTGTACGTCGGCGCAGGCGGCTTCACCGAACGCTTCATCCAGGCCGCTCGCGCCACGCGCGACGAAGTATATCTCTGGACGCTGGACGATATCTTCGAGCCCATGCCATAGCCGCGATTTTATACAACCGTACTTGTATACAACCTTGATTGTATAACCTTACTCGTCTCCCCCCAGCAGCCGCTCCACGATCACCACATCGCGCCAGACGCCGTCCAGCTGCGCGTGGCGCGCGTAGGTGCCCACCTCGCGAAAGCCGTGGCGCGCGCAGAGGCGGCGCGACGCGTCGTTCTCCGGGAAGATGCGGGAGAGCACCTTCCACAGCCCGGCCGCCTCGCACGCGGGGAGAAAGGCGGTGAGCAGCGCGTCGCCCACGCGGCGGCCGCGGGCGCTGCCGGCCACGTAGACGGAGAACTCCGCGATGCCGGCGTAGCACTCGCGCGGCCGGTACGTCGAGGCGGCTACCCATCCCACCACCCGCCCGTCCGCCAGAGCCACCAGCACCGGGTGGCGCGGATCCCCCAGCCAGCCGCGCACCTCGTCCGGGGTGCGCTCGCGCGTCTCGAAGGTCGCGGTGCGGCCGCGGATCCCTTCGTTGTAGATGGCGGTGATGGCGGGCACGTCGTCCGCGGTGGCGGGGCGGACGAGGACGGCAGAAGCGGCGTCGGTCATGAGCGGATGGGGACGGGGGAGCGGAGCGGCGTGCCGGCCAGCAGGACGGCGGCGGCCGCGGCCAGGCAGGCGGCCAGCAGCGTCCACAGCACGGGCGTGTAGCCGCCGCCCGCCACGTACAGCACGCTGGCGCCCACGGGCGCGGCCGCGCGGGCGAGCGCCAGGAACATCGCCAGCACGCCGCTGATGCGCCCGTACTCCAGCGGTCCGTAGAGCTCCGCCAGCAGCGCCGCGCGCGCCGGGGTGATGGCGCCGAAGCCCGCGCCGAACAGTGCCACGCACGCCCACACCCCCGCCTCTCCGCCGCCCATCATCAGCGCGGCGATGCCCAGCGCCTGCAGCAGAAAGATGGATGCGGTCACGGCGGCGCGCGGCCAGCGGCCTCCGAGCGGGGTGAAGATGAGGCGGCCGGGGAGCGCCATCAATCCCACCGCGCCCATGGCCGCGCCCGCGAACGCCGGCGCGTAGCCGCGCTCCAGCAGCAGCGGGATCAGGTGCACCGCCAGCGCCGTCGTCGTCAGCGACGAGAGGGCGAAGGCGACCGTCAGCCAGCGGAACGAGGCGCCGCGGATCGCCACGTCCGCGGGTACGCTGGGGGGGATGAAGGACGCGCGGTCGTTGTCGTCATCCACCCCCGAGCCGCCATCGGGGAGGAGTTCCAGGTCTTCCGGACGGCGGCGGAGAAGGAGTGCGTGGGGGAGGATGGTGGTCGCCGCGAGGATGACGGCGAGCCAGACGAGGGCGCGCCGCCACTCGTACGCCTCCACCAGCCAGGTGGCCAGTGGGACGAAGATCACGCTCGCAAAGCCGGCCACGAAGGTCAGCAGGGTGAGGGCGCGGCCGCGCAGGCGGTGGAACCAGCTGGCCACCACGGCGAACGCGGGCTCGTACAGCACCGCCGCCATCGCCAGCCCCAGCCCGGCCCAGATGGCGTAGAACGCGGCGAGGTTCTCCGTCATCGCCCAGGCGAGCAGGAGCAGCGCGGCCAGGATGGAGCCGGCCGTCATCAACCCGCGCGCGCCGTGGCGGTCCACCCACCGCCCCGCCGGGATCGCCGCGAAGCCGCTGACCAGCGACGCCAGCGAAAAGGCGCCCGTCATCGCCGTGCGCGACCAGCCCAGCTCCGCCTCCATCGGCGCCAGGAAGACGGGAAAGGCGTACTGCAGCACCCCGTACGACACCGTCTCCGTCACCGCGAGCACGGCGACGAGGACCCAGCCGTAGTACAGCCGCGAACGCGCGGCGGGAGGCGCCGGCGATCCGGCGCCTCCCGTGCGGGCCGCGGGTGCGGCGGTGGTCATCCGCAGCAGCCCCCGCCCTGCGCCCCCGCCAGCACCGGCAGCCCGGATCCGCACCCGCTGGCGATCCCGCACGACCCGGCGACCGGCGCGTGCGTCGCCCCCGCCTCGTCCTGCACGGAGCAGCAGCCGGAGCCGGCCAGGTCCGTGGAGCACACGCCCGTCTCCGGCAGCACCAGCTCCACGCTGCGCGCCGACTCCAGGTCGCCCGCCAGCGCGGCGGCCACGGAGCGCACCTGCTCGTAGCCGGTCAGCAGAAGAAAGGTGGGCGCGCGGCCGTAGCTCTTCATCCCCACCACGTAGAAGTCGCGCTCCGGATGGGAGAGCTCCTCGAAGCCGTGCGGGTACACGGTGCCGCAGGAGTGCAGGTTGGGGTCGATGAGGGGCGCCAGCGCGACCGGCGCCTCCAGCCACGGGTCCAGCCCCGTGCGCAGCTCGCGCAGCATCTCCAGGTTCGGCCGAAAGCCGGTCGCCACCACCAGCTCGTCCACCGGGCCGATCACCGCCTCGCCCTCACCCTGGACGATGATGCCGCGCTCCGTATCCACCAGCCGCGTGGTGCGGAATCCGCTCACCAGCTTGACCTCGCCGCGCTCCAGCAGGGTGCGGATGCGGGTGCCCAGGCTGCCGCGCGCGGGGAGCTTGTCCTTCTCCTCGCCGCCGAACAGGAGGCCGGGCTCGGTGCGGCGGATGGCCCACACCACCTCCGTCCCCGGCACCGCGCGCGCCAGCGCGGACAGCTCCAGCAGCGCGTTGAAGGCGGAGTGCCCGCTCCCGACGACCAGCGTCCGCTTCGAAGCATAGCGCGCGCGGTCGCGGCCCAGCACGTCGGGGATGCCGTAGTGGATGCGGTGCGCCAGCTCCGCCTCGCCCTCCACCGGCAGCCCGCTGGCGCCCATGGGGTTGGGCGATTCGTACGTCCCCGACGCGTCGATCACGGCGCTCGCCAGCAGCCGCTCCGTCCGCCCCTCCGCCGTGCGCACCACCAGCTCGAAGGGCGCCTGCTCGCGGCCGGCCGTCTTTACCTTGTCGTACCCGCGGCGCGAAACGGCCATCACGCGGCGGCCGGTGCGCACGTGCGGCGCGACCTGCGGCAGCGCGGCCAGCGGCGCCAGGTAGCGCTCCACCAGCTCGCCGCCGGTGGGGAGCGCGTCGCCGTCCGGCTCCGCCCAGCCGGACGCCTCGAGCATGGTCCGCGCGGCGGGGTCCACCAGGTACTTCCAGGGAGAGAACAGGCGCACGTGCGACCAGCGGCGGATGCTGGCGCCCACGTCGTCCCCCGCCTCCAGCACCAGCGGCGTGATCCCCCGCGCCATCAGGTGCGCCGCCGCCGCCAGGCCGATCGGCCCCGCGCCGATCACCGCCACCGGGAGCTCCGCTCCGCCCACGCGCTGCACGTCCATCGGCCCGCTCCTCTAATCAAGTTTGGTTGATTGATGGCGGTGAAGAAAAGCGGCCCACCGGCCGCGCATCCGCCATCCCCTTGCTGCGACCATAATACATCAGTGAATTTTGATGTGTCAAGGATGATGATGCGGAAGCCATCGAACTGCGTCCGTGGGGTGCCCCTCCCCCGGCCCCTCCCCGCTCGTTCCTCGCGGAGAGGGGAGAACTTCGATCGCGCTTCGGAGGCTCCAAAAACGCCCCCCCCGGCTCGTAAACCTCGCCCACCTCCCCCAAAAACTGCTGGGGGAGGTTGGGATGCAGACGGATCGCGGTTCGGCAGCACGCATTAGACTGCGCTCGGGAATCTGACCGTCAGGCCTTCTCACCCTTGCCTGTCGAACCGCGTCACCTCTCCCCCAGGGGTTTTTGGGGGAGAGGCCGGGAGAGGGGGCGCCTGGCGGACGCAGACCGGCGCACGTCGAAGCGGATCCTCTCTGCCCTTGACATAGGGGGAGGGGGTACATTACACTGGAGCACAAGGTAGGGTAAGGGGGTATCCAACATCCTGCCGTGGCGCGGCAGATCGCGCCGGTGGAGCGGGCACTCGGAGGGGAGCGATGAGCGCAATCGAATGGGTGGTGATCCTTGCCGGAATCGCGGCGATCGCCTGGGTGAACTGGTACTTCTTTCTTTCGCACGGGCCGGCGGCGCAGGCCGCGGCGGGCGCGGGCGGAGTGCAGGAGGTGACCATCGCGGTGCAGGGCGGCTACTCGCCGGCGCAGGTGCGCGTAAAGCGCGGCGCGCCGGTGCGGCTGGTGTTCGACCGGCAGGAGACGTCGGGGTGCTCGGAAGAGGTGGTGATCCCCGAGTTCGGCATCCGCCGCTTTCTCCCGGCCTTTCAGAAGACGGCGGTGGAGATCACGCCGCAGAAGGCCGGCACGTTCGACTTTACCTGCGGCATGAGCATGCTTCGCGGAAAGCTCACCGTTGAGGAATGAGGGATAGATCGATGTCCAATACGACGCACGCAAGCGAGAAGGTCACCATCCCGGTCTCGGGGATGAGCTGCGGCGGCTGCGCGGGAAGCGTGCAGCGGGCGCTGGAAAAGCATCCCGGCGTGACCGCCGCGGCGGTGAACCTGGCGCTGAACAACGCGACGGTGGAGTTCGACCCCGCCGCGACCTCCGCCGGCTCGCTGGTGGAGACCATCCGCGCCGCCGGATACGGCGCGGCACTGCCGGATCAGACCGCCCTGGAGCGGAACGAGGGATAGATCGATGTCTACCACGACGCACACCGATCACGCGCACCACCACGCGCCACCTCCACCGACGCCATCTTCGCCGGCTGGAGCGAAGGTCACCATCCCGGTCTCGGGGATGACCTGCGCGGCCTGTTCCGGGCGCGTGCAGCGGGCGCTGGAGAAGCAGCCGGGCGTGAACACGGCCGCGGTGAACCTGATGCTGAAGAGCGCGACGGTGGATTTCGATCCCGCCGCCACGTCACCCGACGCGCTGGTGCAGGCCATCCGCTCCACCGGCTACGAGGCGGCACTCCCCGTGCCGGACCAGAGCGCCTTCCAGGAGCAGGAGGCGCAGGACCGCGCGCACGACGAGGAGTTCCGCGACCTGCGCCTCAAGGCGGGCGTGAGCTTCGCCGTGGCGCTGGTGGCCATGCTCGTCTCCATGCCGCTGATGGCGGGGGACGAGCACGCGCACGGCGCCACCGTCGACCCGTTCATGCGCTGGGCGATGGGGTGGATGAATCCCGCGCTTGAATCCGCCTTCCCCTGGCTGTACCAGATGCCTCGCTCAGTACTGAGCTATGGGCTGCTGGCGCTGACGGTCGGCATCATGGCATGGGCGGGGCGGCACTTCTACACGCGGGCGTGGGCGTCATTCCGCCACCGCTCGGCGGACATGAACACGCTCATCGCCATCGGCACCGGCGCGGCGTTCGTGTATTCCGTCGTGGCCACGGTGGCGCCCGGCTTCTTTCTGGCGCGCGGCATTCAGCCGGACGTGTACTACGAGGCCGTCGTCTTCATCATCTCCCTCATCCTGATGGGGAACGCGATGGAGGCGCGGGCCAAGCGCCAGACCTCCGCCGCCCTGCGCTCGTTGGCGCAGCTGCAGCCCAGGACCGCGCGCGTCCTTCGCGGCACCGCGGAGGTGGACGTGCCGGTGGAGGAGGTGCTGCACGGCGACACCGTCCTGGTCCGCCCCGGCGAGCGCATCCCGGTCGACGGGCAGGTGGTGAGCGGCGGCAGCGCCGTGGACGAGTCGATGCTCACTGGTGAGTCACTTCCGGTGCAGAAGGGTGCGGGCGACCGGGTGATCGGCGGAACCATCAACCGCACCGGCGCCTTTCGTTACACGGCGACCACGCTGGGCGCGCAGAGCGTGCTGGCGCAGATCGTAAAGCTGATGCGCGACGCGCAGGGCTCGCGCGCGCCGATCCAGCGGCTGGCGGACCGCATCAGCGGCATCTTCGTTCCCGTCGTGCTGCAGATCGCCATCGTCACCTTCGTCATCTGGTTCGTCGCGGCGGATACGGCACCGGGGGTGCGCGCCTTCGCGGCGGCCGTGGCGGTGCTCATCATCGCCTGCCCGTGCGCCATGGGGCTCGCGGTGCCCACGGCGGTGATGGTCTCCACCGGCAAGGGCGCCGAGGCCGGCGTGCTGATCAAGGGCGGCGAGGCGCTGCAGCGTGCCCGCGACGTCAGCACCGTCGTGCTCGACAAGACGGGAACGGTCACCGAGGGGCGTCCCACGGTCACGGACCTGTTCCTGGCGCCCGGCGGGCCGGTGGATTCGGAGGACGAGCTGCTGCGCCTGGTGGCCTCCGTCGAGGCTTCGTCGGAGCACCCGCTGGCCGACGCCATCGTGCAGCACGCAAAGGCGAAGGGCATCGTCCTGGCGCACGCGGACGGCTTCGAGTCGCGGACCGGGCGGGGCGCGGTGGGGGTGGTGGATGGGCGGATGCTGGCCATCGGCAACGCGCTGCTGATGGGCGACTACGAGATCTCGCCCGCCGCGCTGGAGGGAGATGCCGGCCGCCTGGCCGCGGAGGGCAAGACGCCGATGTACGTGGCGGTGGATGGAAAGCTGGCCGGCCTGGTCGCCGTCGCGGACCCGATCAAGGACACGTCGCGCGCCGCTATCCGCCGCCTGCACGACATGGGGCTGCAGGTGGTGATGCTGACGGGCGACAACCGCCACACGGCGGAGGCCGTCGCGCGCCAGGCGGGGATCGACCGCGTGGTGGCCGAGGTGCTCCCCGACGGCAAGCTGGCGGAGATCCGCCGGCTGCAGGCGGAGGGCAGGGTAGTGGCGATGGTGGGCGACGGCATCAACGACGCCCCCGCGCTGGCGCAGGCTGACGTGGGGATCGCCATCGGCACGGGGACGGACGTGGCGATGGAGGCGGCGGACGTCACGCTGATGC
>DASQBH010000547.1:0-6065 GCA_035635315.1 Longimicrobium sp. | reverse complement strand
GCCGTGGCGGACCGCCTGCGCCCCTGCGCCGGCCCGGACGACACCGTGGCGCGCTTTGGCGGCGACGAGTTCGCCGTGCTGCTGGAGACGGGGTCGGCGGAGGCGGCGCTGCGGACGGCGGCGGGGATCCAGCGCGCGCTGACGGCACCGATCGGTCTCGGCGGATACGAGGTGGTCACCTCCGCCAGCATCGGCATCGCCGTGGCCACGCCGCAGACGGATGGGCCGGAGGCGCTGCTGCGGAGCGCGGACGCGGCGATGTACCGCGCCAAGGCGCGCGGCCCCGGCGGGTGCGAGGTCTACGACCGCGCCATGCACGCGCAGGCCCTGGCGCGCCTGCGCACGGAGACGGAGCTGCGCCGCGCGCTGGACCGCGGCGAGATCACCCCGCACTACCAGCCCATCGTCACCCTGGCCACCGGCCGCATCTCCGGCGTGGAGGCGCTGGCGCGGTGGCGGCACCCGGAGCGGGGCTGGGTGCAGCCGGGGGAGTTCGTGGGGGTGGCGGAGGAGAGCGGCGCCATCCTGGAGCTGGGCCGCCGGGTGCTGCTGCAGGCGTGCCGCGACGCCGGCGCGTGGTCGCGGGCGCTGGCGTGCGACGTGGGCGTCAGCGTGAACCTGTCCGTGAAGCAGCTGGCCCAGGCGGACCTGGTGGACCAGGTGCGCCGCGCGCTGGACGACACGGGGTGCGACCCCGCCCGCCTGCGCCTGGAGATCACCGAGAGCGTGCTGGTGGAGAACGCCGAGGGCGCCGCCAGCACCCTGGCGCGGCTCAGGGAACTGGGGCCGCGGGTGCTGATGGACGACTTCGGCACCGGCTACTCGTCGCTCTCCGCGCTGCACCGGCTGCCGGTGGACGGGCTCAAGGTGGACCGCTCGTTCGTGGCCGCCATGGGGCGAGACGGCCGCGCGGGCGAGCTGGTGGCGTCCGTGGTGGCGCTGGCGCACGCGCTGGGGCTGGAGGTGGTGGCCGAGGGGATCGAGCGCCCCGACCAGCTGGACGGCCTGCGCGCCCTGGGGTGCGACGCCGCGCAGGGCTTTCTCTTCTCCCCCGCCGTGGACGCCGCCTCCCTGCAGCGTCTGCTCGCCTCGGACCGGTCGTGGTGAGGAGAGGCCCTTTACAAACCTAGCGATGGGTTTTAAACTATGCCGCAGGTGATGAAGGTGGATGGGTTCACGTTCCACATGTATCCCAACGACCACCCGCCGCCGCACGTGCACGTTTGCCAGGCAGGCACGTGGTGCGTGGTCCTGCTGGGGAGCGCGGATGACCCCGCCTCCCTGCGCGAAAACGTGGACATGAAGCCGATCGATGCACGGCGCGCCGTCTGGTTGGTGGCGTCCGCGCGTGAACTGCTGCTCGCACGATGGAGAAAGCTGTATGCCCAGCCTTAGCCTTGACGAGATCTTCGAAGAAGCCGCCGAGGTCCGCGCGCGGATGCGGCAGGAGCGCCCCGACGAGCCGCGCGCCGTCAGCGCACGTTATGACGCGTCCAGCGAACGGGTGCTCGTGGAGCTCAACAACGGGTGCGTGTTCGGCTTTCCCGTCTGGATGGTGCCGGGCACCAGCCGCGCCACGCCCCAGGAGCTGGAAAACGTCAGCGTGCAGGCCCACGGCGAGGCCATCGCCTGGGACGAGCTGAACGCCGACACCGACGTCAACGGCCTCATCCTGGAGGTGCTGCAGGTGCGCGACTGGGCGGCGAAGTACCTCGGCTCCCTTACGTCCCCGGCAAAGGCCGCGGCGGCCCGGGAGAACGGAAAGAAGGGCGGCCGTCCCAGAAAGCGCGCCAACGGGGCATAGCGCCGAAGCCGGGCGCCGGTCCACCCGGTTCGGAAGGCGCCGGCAGACCTGGAGGCGGGGGGCCCGCGGGCGCGTAGCCCGAGACTCGCACCGCAGGACCTTCGGAAGCCGCGCGCGTGGGGACACAAAAGTTTCCCGCGCGCATTTTCTTTGCACGGGGGAGGGTGGCACGCCTATACTGCGTGCAGGGCACAAAATTCCGGCATTTTCGGCAGCGGCGCGGCCGTGTACGCGCCCACCCAGGCCAATGCAGACCGCCCTTCCCCCCGGCCTGTACCTGCACGACCTCCTTCGCCACCAGGTGGAGGAGCATCTGGGCTCCCTCGACACCCTTCCCGAGGAGTGGCACCGCTTCCTCGAGGCCGTGGACGCGGAGTACCGCCGCGCCGAGGAGTCGCGGTCCGCACCCGCGGAGCCCGCCGCCAGCGACCTGCTGGACCGCTACCACCGGCTGCAGAGCGACGTCGCCGAGCTGGACCGCGCCGCCGGGATCCTGCGCGAGAGCGACCGCCAGTTCCGCCAGCTGGCGGAGACCGTCGCCACCGCCACCTTCGTCTTTCAGGGCACCCGCTTCCTTTACGTCAACGCCGCGGCCGAAACGCTGACCGGCTACACCCGCGAAGAGCTGCTGGCCCTGCGCTTCTGGGACGTCGTGGCCCCCGAGCACCGCGACATGGTGCGCGAGCGGGGGCTGGCCCGGCAGCGCGGCGAGGCCGTGCCCCCCCGCTACGAGTTCAAGATCCTGCGCAAGGACGGCAGCGAGCGCTGGGTGGACTTTACGGCGGGCCGGGTGGAGTACCACGGCGAGCCGGCCGGACTGGGCACCGCCTTCGACATCACCGACTACAAGGAGGCCGACGCCACGCTGCGCAGGCAGGCGCTGGTGTTCGACAGCCTGTACGACGCGGTGATGATCACCGACATGGACGGCCGGCTGATGGCGTGGAACCGCGCGGCCGAGCGCGTCTACGGGTGGACGCGCGAAGAGGCGCTGGGGCGCGGCCCGGAGCTGTGGCTGGGCCGCGAGGGCGCGCACGAGCTGAGCCAGGTGGTGTTCGACGCGCTGGACCGCGAAGGGCGGTGGCAGGGGGAGATCCGCTTCCTCCGCAAGGACGGCACGTCCGGGGTCTCCGAGACGCTGGTGGTGCCGCTGCTGGACGCGAAGGGCCATCGCGTGGGCGCGGTGGGGGTGAACCGCGACGTCACCGACCGTGCGCGGGCGCAGGAGGAGCTGCGGCGCAGCGAGGAGCGCTACCGGCTGATGGTGGCTGGCAGCGAGCAGGTTTTCTTCTACGTCCACGACACCGAGGGCCGCTTCGAGTACCTGTCGCCCTCGCTGCGCAGCGTGCTGGGATACGACCCCGCGGCGCTCCTTGGCCAGCCGTACCACGTGCTGCTGACCCCCGACGAGGAGAACGTGGGGGAGGTGGATGCGGGAACGGCCGACGCGCTGGCGCAGCCGGGCTCCCTCTCCAACTACACGGCCGAGGTGCGGCACGCGGACGGCCGCATGGTGGTGCTGGAGCTGGCGGAGACGGCGCTGGTGCAGGACGGGCGTGTGCGCGGCGTGCAGGGCTTTGCGCGCGACATCACGCCGCGGCGGGCGGCGGAGCGGGCGCTGCGCGAAAGCGAGGCGCGCTACCGCAAGCTGTTCGAGGAGTCGCGCGACGCCATCTACATCACCACCGTGGACGGGCGGTTCGTGGAGGTGAACCAGGCGCTGGTGGAGCTGTTCGGCTACACGCGCGAGGAGCTGCTGGCCGGCACCTCCGGCGACCTGTACGTGAACCCCGCGGACCGGCAGCGCTGGCGTGACGAGATCACCCGCACGGGGTACGTGCGCGACTACGAGGTGCGGCTGCTGCGCCGCGGCGGCGAGCCGATCGACGCGCTGGTCTCCGCCTCGGTGCGCCGCGCGCCCGACGGCACCCTGCTGGGCTTTCAGGGCATCATCCACGACATCACCGAGCGCAAGCGGGCCGAGGCGCAGCTGGCGCACGGCACCCTGCACGACGCGCTGACGGGGCTCCCCAACCGCATCCTCTTCGTGGACCGCTTGCGGCACGCGGCGGAGCGGGTGCGCCGCGGCGACCACGCCGTGGCGGCGGTGCTGTTCCTGGACCTGGACCGCTTCAAGGTGGTCAACGACTCGCTGGGCCACGGCCTGGGCGACCGCATGCTGCGCGAGTGCGCCCTGCGGCTGGAGGCGGCGCTGCGCCCTGGTGACACGCTGGCGCGCTTTGGCGGCGACGAGTTCACGGTGCTGCTGGAGGGGATCGGCGGGCCGCTGGAGGCCACGCACGTGGCGGAGAAGCTGCTGGAGGCGATCGGGCGGCCGTTCACGCTCGACACCCACGAGGTGTTCGCCACGGCCAGCGTGGGGCTGGCGCTGGCCACGCCGGGGGACGAGGACGCCGAGGAGCTGCTGCGCAACGCGGACGCCGCGCTCAGCCGCGCCAAGATGCTGGGCAAGAACCGCCTGGAGGTGTTCGACCGGGCCATGCACGCCGAGGCCATGTCGCGGCTGCGGCTGGAAAGCGACCTGCGCCGGGCGCTGGAGCGGGGCGAGTTCCGGCTGGTCTACCAGCCGATCGTGGGGCTGGACACGGGACGCATCGACGGGTTCGAGGCGCTGCTGCGCTGGAGCCACCCGGAGCGCGGCGAGATCCCGCCGGACGACTTCATCTCCATCGCCGAGGAGACGGGGCTCATCGTGCCGCTGGGGCTGTGGACCATCGAGGAGTGCTGCCGGCAGATGCGGCGGTGGAACGCGGCCGGCCACGCGCGGCTCACCATCTCCGCCAACCTGTCCGCGCGCCAGTTCGAGGGGCCGGACCTGGCGGAGCACCTGGTGCGCACGCTGGAGCACTGCGGCGTGAGCGCGGACCGATTCAAGTTCGAGATCACGGAGAGCGTGCTGCTGGAGCACGCGGAGCCGGCGCTGGGCACCCTGCGGCGGCTGCGCGAGATGGGGGTGGTGCTTTGCATCGACGACTTCGGCACCGGCTACTCGTCGCTGGGCTACCTGCACCGCTTTCCCCTGGACGTGGTCAAGATCGACCGCTCCTTCGTGAGCCGCATGGACCGCGACGGCCGCAGCGCGCAGCTGGTGCACGCCATTGTGAACCTTGCGCGCAACCTGCGGGTGAAGGTGGTGGCTGAGGGGGTGGAGACGCGCGAGCAGCTTGCCGCGCTGCGGGGGATGGGGTGCGACTACGCGCAGGGCTTTCTCTTCGCCGAGCCGCTGACGGAGGAGCGGGCGGAGCGCATGCTCGCCTCCAATTCGCAGTGGTAGGTCCGGCGCGGTTTTGAACGCAGAGCAGGCACAGGAAAACAGAGAGGACGCGGATGAAGACTTCATCCGCGTCCTCTCACTTTACCGAATCCCAAGATCTCCCTCGTGATTTCCTGAGGAAGGCGCCGCGCTGAACCTGGCGTGACTCCCCAGCCCGGGCGCCGGCCGAAGGATCTCGCCGGCAGAACCTCGGGGCTGGATTGATGCCGTGAATGCAGCCCCGAGACGGCCGAGAGGAGATCCTTCGGTCGCGCGCCAGCTGCAGTGCCAGCGGAGCGTTCTGGGCGGAGCTCCCTCAGGAAGTCAGCGCTCTTTCACCGGCATTAGCACCCTATCACCCCATCACCCCCTCACCCTCACCGGTGCTCGAAGCGCAGGGTCAGCAGCTCCACCGTGCCGACCGCGCCGGCGGTGCGCGCCAGGCCCAGGCCGTCGCGATAGTGCGCGCCGGCGCGGATGGGGTCCTCGCCGTCGTACGCGATCTCGCCCAGCAGGTGGTGGCACTGCACCTGGCGCAGCACGTCGCCCGCGCGGGCAAAGGCGCGCACCGACTCCGCCAGCCGCGTGCGCGCATCGTTGCGGCGGCCGCGCGCCAGGTGCGCCAGCGCCGCCGCGAACCCGCCGATGGCGGCCAGGTAGTCGTCCTTCAGCCGCCGCCCCGCCCGTAGCGCCTCCGCGCCCATGTGCTCCGCCTTGCCCAGCTTTCCCATCCCCAGCAGCACGGCGCTGCGGTTGGCCAGCAGCAGCGCCAGGTCCGCGTCGTCGGGCGCCGGTCCCGCCGCCTCCGCCGCGGCGATCGCATCGAGCGCGGCCTCGTACTCCCCGCGCACGCCCGTGACGGCGGCGAGCCCCAGCATCGCGCGACTCCGGGCGGCCGGGCCGGCGTCCCCCTCCAGCACGCGGCGGTAGAGCACCTCCGCCTCGTCCAGCCGGCCGGAGAGCAGGGCGGCGGCCGCAAGCTCGCCC
>DASQBH010000546.1:0-2705 GCA_035635315.1 Longimicrobium sp. | reverse complement strand
GAGAGTATCTTTCCGGCCCGTCCACCGCTCTTCTTTCCCTCCGCGCCCGAGTCATGAGCACGCAGGCCCCGACCAACCGACGGCCCTTCGCCGAGATCCCGCAGCCCGCCGCCGGAGACGGCGCCGCGCCGCGCCCGCCGTACCTGTGGGCCCTGGCGGCGGCGGTGGCGCTCTTTACCCTGTACGCCATCACCCTGGCGCCCAGCACGGCGTTCTGGGACACCAGCGAGTACATCGCCACGGCGCACATCCTGGGCATTCCCCACCCGCCCGGGAACCCGCTGTTCGTGCTGCTGGCCCGCGCGTGGGAGCTGCTGCTGACGCCGCTGGGGCTGCCCGTGGCGGTGCGCATCAACCTGTTCTCGGCGTTCATGAGCGCCGGGGCCGCGTTCTTCTGGTACCTGGTGGTGCACCGCATCCTGGTGGCGTTCACCGAGAACGAGACGGTGCGGCGGGTGGGCGCGTTCGCGGCGGTGTGGGTGTCGGGGACGGCGTTCACGGTGTGGAACCAGAGCAACGTGAACGAAAAGGTGTACACCGTCACCCTGTTCACCATCGCCCTGATGTCGTGGATCGCGTTCCTGTGGCGCGACCATGTGGAAGAGCACCGGGGGCAGAAGAACCGCCGCTGGCACGACGACAACGCCGTCCTGGTGGTGATCTTCGTCCTGGCGCTGTCGGTGGGCAACCACCTGATGGCGTTCCTGGCGGCGCCGGCGCTCTTCGTGTTCCTGATGCTGGTGAAGCCGAAGGTGCTGGCCAACTGGAAGCTGTACCCGCTGATGGCCGGCGTGGCGGTGCTGGGGCTGTGCGTGCAGCTGTACCTGCCCATCCGCGCCAACCAGAACCCGGTCATCAACGAGGCCGCGCCCAAGTGCGACAACATGGTGACCGCCGTGATGTCGTCGGTAACGCTGGGGCGCTACAGCGCCGACTGCCCGGACCTGGCCTCGGCCCTGCGGCGCGAGCAGTACCAGAAGCCGCCCATGACGCAGCGGATGGCGCCGTTCCCCGCGCAGATGGCCAACTTCTTTCAGTACTTCGACTGGCAGTGGTCCCGCTCGCTCAACGGGCGGCAGGGGTACTTCGGGGGGCTGCGCATGCCCTTTACCCTGCTGTTCCTGTTCCTGGGGCTGTGGGGCGCGTGGGAGCACTACGCAAAGGACAGAAAGAGCTTCTGGTACATCGCCGTCCTGTTCTTTACGCTGTCGTTCGGGCTGGTGTACTACATGAACTTCAAGTACGGGTACGTTCAGCAGCAGGTAAAGGGGTACCCGGACAGCGAGGTGCGCGAGCGCGACTACTTCTACGTCATCACCTTCTCCGTGTGGGGGCTGTGGGTGGGCGTGGGGCTCACCTCGCTCTGGCTGCGGCTCATCCAGTCGCTGGGCAGCCGCCGCAGCGTGGTGATGGCCGCCAGCCCGGTAATGGCGCTGGCGCTCATCCCCCTGCTCACCAACTGGAAGTACGCCACCCGCGAGGGCGACTACGCCGCGCGCGACTTTGCGTACAACGTGCTGCAGTCGGTGGAGCCGTACGGGGTGCTGATCACCAACGGCGACAACGACACCTTTCCGCTCTGGTACCTGCAGGAGGTGGAGGGCATTCGCCGCGACGTCACGGTGATCGTGATGTCGTACTTCAACACGCCCTGGTACGTAAAGCAGCTGCGCGACATCACCCGGCCCTGTCCCACGCCGGGCGCGGCGCTGGCGGACCCCACGCGCATCATCTGCCAGCGGCCGTTCGAGCCCTCCAAGGCGCCGCGCATCTACGCCAACCCGCGGGCGCCCACCCGTTCGATCCTGCAGCTTACGGACGTGCAGATCGAGCAGATCACCAACTCCGGCGGCATCCTGTCCACCGACGACATGGGCTTCCAGGCGCGGGGGATGGACTTTCAGCTCCCCCCCAACCAGGAGATCTACCCCGCGCACCAGTTCGTCACGCTGATGCTGCAGGGCACCTGGGGCGACCGGCCCATCTACTTTGCCGCGACCACCAACACCCACCTGGAGCTGGGGCTGGTGCAGCAGACGTCGCGGCAGGGGCTGGCGTACAAGATGCTGGACCCCAACGGCACCGCGGGGCTCATGCAGATGCCGGCGGACCCCACCATCATGCAGTTCACGGGCGGCTGGTTCGACGTGCAGCGCAACGTGGAGCTGATGGAGCGCGTCTTCATGTTCCGCAACATGCCCGAGCGCGCCGTCTGGGCGGATGACGCCACGCGCAACATCCCCATGCAGTACTACTACGCCTTTGCCGCCCTGGCCACCGTGGCCGACATGCGCCAGGACCAAGCAACCGCGCAGAAGTACACGCAGCGCGCCGAGGCCTTCGAGCAGCTGGCGCGGGTCCGGTAGCGTCCGTTCGGTGGATGGATGACGAAGCGCCCCGCCGGGTTCGTCCGGCGGGGCGCTTCCGTACGTGGTGCGGACGATCGTGATTGGTGTCGAGCGCGCCGCACTTCGTCCGCCCGCGGAACGAACGATGCCGGGTGCGGATCTAATCCCGTGTTTTCCCAGTTGCGGACGCACAGGTGCTCGGGACGCCGCATGCCATCGGGCCGCCGAGTCCGCGCAGGCGGACTTTGCGAATTTCCAGCGGCGAATTCATTCGCTCCTGGAGGCGGACTCGCGCCGAAATCCGTGTGACGCGGCCTGGCGGACGATCCCAACTCCTCGTGACGCGGCTTGGCGGCC
>DASQBH010000545.1:0-3742 GCA_035635315.1 Longimicrobium sp. | reverse complement strand
GGTCGGGCGCCGCCTCACCGGATGGCGAGACGATCTGCTGCACCCGCTGCCCCCGGGCGTCCACCGCTTCCGCCGCGCTGTGCTCGCCGTAGCGGTAAAAGACCGTCCGGCTGCCGGGCACCCGCCGGTCGGAAAGGATGTAGGGCCCCTGGAGCCCCTCGGTGGCGGCGGCGAGCGCCGTCGCCAGCCGCCGGAATTGGTCGTCGTCCACGGGGTAGATGGTGATGAACTTGCCCGACCCTTCGCGCGGCCAGTTCTTGGAGTTCATCACCAAGTGCACCACGGGGTCGGACGCAAACTTGAACGCCGCCGGATCGACTTCCAGGACGCGCGCCGTCCGCTGCAGCACCTCGGGTGCGTGCGCCGGCGTCGCCGAGAGGTGCAGCTTCCATCCCTGTGTCTGCGGCTGCCACCCCGGCGGGACCACATGGGTCCACACGCCGCCGCGCTGGACGCGCCACCCCGCCGCGTTCAGCCCGGCCACCAGCGCTTGGTACTCCGGGCCGGGCGTCTTTTGGCCGAACGGGACGAAGAACTCAGGGTCGAGCAGCGCGAAGGTGGAGTTGTCACTCACCGGGATAGGTCCCCTGGAATGTGGTGGCGAAAGTCTATTGCGGGCCGTGGGGGCGTGGCCCCGCATCCCGGCCGGCGAATCAGTCCGCTCCGGACGCGGGCAGCTCGGTGCAGCCGTTGGTGACGCACCCGATGGTGTTCGGCGGGGGGCAGCCGTTGGTCCAGCAGCAGGTGGTGTCGGGATAGCCCTGCCCTCCGCAGGCGAGCGACGCATCGCCGCCGGCACCGTACGTCTGCAGCGAAAGCACCGCGTCCATGGGAGCGTGCGCGGGGTCGATGGACGGAATCATCTCGTTTTCGGGGAAGGGGGTGGATGATGGTGGACGTGTCGCACGGAGCCGGGGCTCCGCCGCGCCCGTCCGCGGCCCCCGAACGTGAGGGCCGATAACAGGCGTAGCGTGGGTGCACCCGCCCTGTACGGGTGCACCCACGTTGCGCCCGCGGCCGGATCAGGTCGCCGATACTTCCGGGCTGATCACGCAGCCGTTGGTCACGCAGCCGTTGGTGTTCTCCTTGGTCGTGCAGCCGTTGGTCGTGCAGCCGTTGGTGCTGCACCCCACGGTGTCGGCCAGGTAGTCGGCGTCGACGCTGCCGTACGTCTGCAGCGACAGCACGTTCTCCATCGGGTCGCCGGGCACGCCAAACGCATTGTTGCCAAACGGATCCATTGCTGCCTCCTGGGAAAGAAGTGTTTGCCAGCCACACCCGGGTGAGTGCGCAAACAAACGTAGTTGGGCGTGAAAGGATTTGTAAGTACCCATTTCGGCCGATCCGTGCCGAAACATGCGTATACGCGCGGCGGGTCCGCGCGCCAGAAGCACGGGGCCGGCGACCACGCAGAGTCCCATGCTGCGGCTCCAGGCGTTTGCCTCGCCTGCCGCCCTGATCTCGGTAGCAACGCTCGGTTCCTGTGACGCATCGCGATCCCGGCCGAACAGTGCGCTCGCCCCAGCCACGCCATTTGCCGAGGTGCTGCAGCCCGTTCGTGCCATCGTTCTGCAGACCCCCCATCGTCACCGCTCGCACGCATTTCCGGCGTTGGCTTGGCGGCGGATGACAAGCTCGTGGTAACGGACGGGTCCGATGCGTCTGCCCATCTCTTCGCGGCCGACTGCTACCTGCTGAAAGGCCTGGGCCGCAGGGGGGCGGGCCCGGCGAATTCCAGACTCCGCTGTCATCGCGCTTTGGCCCCGACGGCGCGTTCACGTCCTGCGGGAATGCCGCCGAACGACGGCTGAGCGGCGTCGACGCACCCACCGAGGGGAGGCGCCGTGTTGGCGCCTCCCCAGTCCGTTATCTCAGGGCGACTCCGTTCACAGGCTTAAGTGCTCAAGGCGGGAGGTCTGCTGGACCTTAGTTCAGGAGGCCTGGGTTCGGACATCGGACCCACGCTTGAGCGGTGAGGAGGAGCGGCAGGAAATCTCGCGCACGCTGGTTCCCGACGGCGCGCCGCGAAAGCGCGCTATCTCGCTACCGCGCGCGCATATCGGCATGATGCACCGCGGTACATGACGCACCGGAGTGCGTCCGTGTGATTAAATGTCGCTTGACGTGAGGGTGGCGGAGCATTTATCTGGATACGAGCGGACTCGTCCAGGCGCGAGGCCGGATGGCGCCGTGAGCAACGTGACGAAGGAGCGATGCATGTCCGTATCCAGCGCATCCACATTCAGCGCATCAACCCCGGCCGTGTCGGCCTGTGGACGGGAGCACTTTCCGCTCACCTCGCCGATGCTGGACGATCCCCGGCCGTTCTATGCGCGCGCCCGGCGTGAGGAGCCCGTCTTCTGGAGCGAATCGCTCGGCCTGTGGGTGGTGACCCGATACGCCGACGTCTGCTCCGTTGCGAAGGACGCGGCGAGGTTTTCGTCCGTCGATTCCATCACGCCGCAGCCCAGCACCGTTCCTCCTCCGCCGGAGCTGCTCGCCGAGCTGGTCAAGGGCTTTCCCCTGCTCCCCAGCCTGGTGACCAGCGATCCGCCCGCCCACACCCAGTCGCGGGCCCTGGTCACGAAAGCCCTCTCGCTCCGCCGGCTGGCCGCGTTCGACCCGATCCTCCGCGAGATCGCGGAGGGGCTGGTGGACAGGTTCGCCGCGCGGGGCCGGGTGGAGCTGGTGGAAGCGTTCGCCATCGCCCTGCCGGGGAGCTTCATCATCGACCTGCTGGGCCTGCCCAGGGAGGATCTGGCGCAGGTCAATCAGTGGGCGAACGACAGCACCGAGGTCTTTGCCATGCAGAAGCCGGTCGCGCAGCTCGTCGAGCACGCGCGCGGCTTCGTGGCGTACCAGCACTACCTTGCCGCGGCGATTGAGGAGCGGCGCGCGAGCCCCCGGGACGACGCCCTTTCCGACATTGTCACCGGCGCGGACGCCCTGGACCAGCCGTTCGCGATGCCGGAGCTCATCAACATGCTCCTGCAGGTGATCTTTGCGGGGTACGAGACGGCGGCCGGCCTGATCGCGGCCGGCGCACTCGAGCTGGCGCGCGATCCGGAGCTCTTTTCAGCGGCGCGCCAGGACCCCGCGGTCATCCCGCCGATGATCGAAGAGGTGCTCCGCACGGCTTCGCCGATCCACGCCATGTACCGCACCGCAAACGAGGACGTGGAGCTGGGCGGCGCGCAGATCCGGAAGGGTGACCGCCTGCAGATCGCGTACATCTCGGCGAACCACGACGAGCGGCGCTTCGAGGAGCCGCACCGCTTCGACATTCACCGCACCACGCCGCACCTGGCCTTCGGGCACGGCATCCACTTCTGCATCGGTGCCCCGCTCGCCCGGCTGGAGGGCCGCATCGCGCTGGAGGTGCTGACGCGGCGCTTGCCGAACCTGCGCCTGGTCCCCGATCAGCAGCTCACCTACTTCCCCAGCGCCACCGCCCGGCGCCTGGAATCGCTGGAGCTCGAATGGGACGTTCCGTAAGCAGGCTGCGGCGCTGTCGAGAGCCGGCCGCCTGGCTGCGCGAAGCGTACGCCGCCGACGAGCAGAAGCATCCCGGGTGAACCCGTTTTGCACGCGGTTCAGAGCGTGTTCAAGAATCTGGTTTCCAGCTAACCGGGGATTGATTTCCTAAGGGAGCGCGCCTCCGGAACTTGAAGTTGCTCAACCGCTTGCGCGCGACCGAAGGATCTCGTCTCGGCGATTGCGGGGCTGGCCACGCGGCACCGAT
>DASQBH010000544.1:0-5208 GCA_035635315.1 Longimicrobium sp. | reverse complement strand
GGCCCTGACGGCGGCACCCGCGAACGCAACGACGACGCCCGCTCCCGGTCCGGGGACGGGCGTCTCAACGGCGGCAAGCCGGCCACGGGGCGCGCCGGCACCGCCGAGCTGGAGGCGCTGGCGCTGCTGGCAAAGGACGGCACCACCACCGTTGCCGCCCACGCGCGGAGCGTCGATCCAGCCGTCATCGACACGGGCGAAGTCAGCAAGCTGCAGATCAAGGTCTCGGGGGCCGATGGCACGACCAGGTTCGTCCGCAACCTGCACGGGCAGGCCAGCACGGGAACGCTGCGGCTTCCCGGGCTGCTTTCCGGCGACCAGGTGCAGTTGCAGGCCAACGTCCGCGGGCTGGACGGCAACCGCACCGACGTGGTGACGGTCACGGAAACCGTCAAGCGGCTTCCCGACCTGCGGGTGGACATGTCGGCGCCCAACGAGGTCATCGCCAGCACGCCCGTGGTCATCTTTGCGGCCCTCGCGGAGCACAACGGCGACATGGGGGCGACCGCGCGGTGCGAGCTGTACGTCGGCGGCGAGCGCGTCGACCATGCGCTCGGCGTCTGGGTAGACGCGGGCGACGTGGTGACCTGCGCCATGTCCACCAGCTTCGAGAGCGCGGGGACGTATCTCGTGGAGGTGCGCGTGACCCCGGAAGGCGTGGACGACTGGGACGCGTCCGACAACGTGGCGGCGGCGGAGATCCGCGTTACCGCGGCGCACGCGGACTTCGAGACGTGGGGCTCGTTCAGCCAGCACAGCGTGGCCGACACCTCTTTCATGGAATACCGGTGGTACGACCGCCTCGCCGACCGAAGGGGTGAGGGGTACGCGGAAAAGACCGAGTCGTCGACCAGCCAGTGGGCCGAGGCGCACGGCTGGCTTCCGCTGCAGATGACCGAGCCGGCAGACCTGCGCATCTCCATGTCCTCCGGCGGCCGCGTGGTGCACGCGGCGGAGTGGACGCAGCTGGGGGTGCCACAGACGTGCGAAAGTCTGTGGGACGGCCCCATCTCCTTCTTCATGTGCCCGGGCGACACTGGAGGCGTGCCCGGGACCAACTTCAGCTATCACCGTATCAGCGGCTCGATTACCTATCACAGCCGCGAGTACGCCGTGGAGTGGGATGACCTGACGGGAGAGGTGGACTACTTCTACCACTGGAACGAGGAGTGGGGCTGGGACGACACCGTTCCCGTGGGTGACGACTGGACGTTCGACGTGCGGCTCAGCACCGTGAGCGGCGAGTACCCGGCGACCCTCACGCTGCCGCTGGTGCGGTCCAGTGAGGTGACCCGCGTTCCCTACGAGTGCACCACCGTCGACGAGCCCTACTGGGAATACGAGGCCACCGTCTGCACGATGTGGGCGTTCCACCGCGAACGCATCACATCGCCCTGAGCCCCACAGATCGGTACCAGACGATCGACGCCGCCTTCGGATCGGAGGCGGCGTTTCTTCTGATCCCTGCCGGGACCTGACGTCAGCTCCGGCAAAAACAGTGGGTGTGGACGATCACTGTCATTCTGAGCAAGGCGAGATTGCGAGCCGGCCTCCCTCAGCATGACATCGTCGGCCTGATTGATTGGTATCAGTACTCTTTTGCGGATTCGGGATCAGCTCCCCGCCAGCGCGCCGCGGCCGTTCGGGGCACCCACGGGAGGCGGGCCCTCGATCAGCATCTCCTTGAGCTCGTCGGGGCTCAGGTTGCGGAACAGGCGGCCTCCGTGCGCCAGGGTGATGAACCCCGTCTCCTCCGAGACCACGACGACGAGCGCGTCCGTCTCTTCCGAAAGCCCCAGCGCCGCGCGGTGGCGGGTGCCCAGCGAGCGGTCGGTGACGGGCTGCTGGGTAAGGGGAAGGATGACCCCCGCCGCCACGATGTCGTCGCCGCGGATGACGGCGGCGCCGTCGTGCAGCAGCGAGTAGGGGGTAAAGATGTTCAGCAGCAGCGCGTCGCTCACGCGGGCCTGCAGCATGGTGCCGCTCTCCAGGTACTCGCCCAGCCCCAGCTTGCGCTCGATGGCGATGATCGCGCCGATCTTGCCGCGTGACATCTCCTCCACCGCCTGCACCACCTCTTCCGCCACCGCCGTCTGCTCCAGGCGGGAGAAGAAGCGCAGCAGCCGGTTCTGCCCCAGCTGCGCCAGCGCGCTCCGCAGCTCCGGCTGAAAGACGACCAGCGCCGCGATCACGCCGAACTGGAACACCGTCTCCAGCAGGTACTCCACCAGCGACAGGTCCAGCACCCGCGCCCCCGCGTAGATCGCCACGACCACGAAGAGGCCCAGGAGCATCTGGATCGCCCGCGTCCCCGCCAGCACCAGCAGGACGCGGTAGATGACGGCCGCGACGATCAGGATCTCGACCAGATCCTTCCAGTCCGGCGCCAGAAACCCGAAGCGCTCCACCAGCCCGTTCACGGCGCCCTCGCCGGGAGCTGGAGGACCGCCCAGGCCACGTCCAGCGCCTGCCGCGCGGCGCGCACGTCGTGCACGCGGAACAGGCGGGCCCCGCGCGCCAGCCCCGCCACGCACGCGCCCACCGTCCCCGCGTCGCGCGCCTCCGCGGGGGCGCCGCCCAGCAGCGCGCCGATGAACGACTTGCGCGACGCCCCCAGCAGCAGCGGCCGCCCCAGCCGCGCCTCCATGCGCCGCAGCGACGCGATCAGCGCCAGGTTCTGCTCCGCCGTCTTGGCGAATCCGATCCCCGGGTCCAGCACCACCCGCCCGCGCGCGATCCCCGCCGCGTCCGCGCGGGAGAGAGAATCCGCCAGTTCCGCCGCCACGTCGTCCACCACGTCCCCGTAGTCCGTCAGCCGCTGCATGGTCTCCGGCGTGCCGCGCATGTGCATCAGCACCAGCCCCGCGCCCGAGGGGGCCACCACGCCCGCCATCTCCGGGTCCGCCAGCCCGGACACGTCGTTGATCACGTCCGCCCCCGCCGCCAGCGCCTCGCGCGCCACCGCCGCCTTGCGCGTGTCGACGGAGACCGGCAGCTCCAGCGCCTGGCGGATCGCCCGCACCACCGGCACCACCCGCGCCGCCTCCTCGTCCGCCGAGACGGGGGGCGCGCCGGGCCGCGTGGACTCGCCGCCCACGTCCACCAGGTCCGCCCCCTCCTCCGCCATCCGCCGCGCCTGCGCGATCGCCGCGGCGGGATCGAAGAACCGCCCCCCGTCGCTGAAGCTGTCCGGCGTGACGTTCAGGATGCCCATGACGACCGGGCGGTCCAGCAGCAGCACGCCCCGGCGGAGCTCCCACGTCGTGAGTGCCGAGTGCCGAGTGCCGAGTACCGAGTGAGAAGAACGCGACGCATCCTCCGTCGCGTTTTCCCCGGCACTCGGCACTCGGCACTCGGCACTGGTCGTCGTCATACCCGCGAACCTATCGAAAGCAAAAGCGCGAAGGCAAGCCATCGCTCACCTTCGCGCCCCGCATCCACCGGGAGAACGTACTTTCGTACCCTCGTACTCCGTACCTTCGTACCCTTACGCCAGCCGCGGCTTGAGCTCCGGCGTGGGCGGCTTTACCCGCTCCGGCGCGGGCGTGGGGATCTCCTCCACCGCCGGGGGCCCGATCTCCACCGACTTGATGGGCGGCAGCGCCTTGCCCGCCACCAGCAGGTCCACCTCTTCGCGCGTGAGCGTCTCGCGCTCCAGCAGGTTGTTGGCGACCGCGTGCAGCAGCGTCTCCTGCTCGCGCAGGGTGCTGCGGGCCCGGTGCAGCGCCTCCGTCAGCACCCGCGTTACCTCGCTGTCCACCAGCTCCGCCGTCTTTTCCGACACCTCGCGGCGGTGGCCCAGGTCGCGCCCCAGAAACACCTCCTGCTCGCTCTCCGCGATCGCCACGGGGCCCACGGCGTCGGACAGCCCCCACTGCGTCACGTAGCGCCGCGCCAGGCTGGTGGCCTGCGAGATGTCGCTGCTGGCGCCGGTGGTCACCCGGTCGCGGCCGAACACCAGCTCCTCGGCCGCGCGGCCGCCGTACGTCATCACCAGCTTGGCCTCCAGCTGCTGGCGGGTGATGGAGACGCGGTCGTCCTCCGGCAGGGTGAACGCCAGCCCCAGCGCCCGCCCGCGGGGAACGATGGTCACCTTGTGCAGCGGGTCGTTCCCCGGCACCGTCATGGCGCAGACGGCGTGGCCGGCCTCGTGGTACGCCGTGAGGCGGCGCTCCTCTTCCTTCATCACGAAGGAGCGGCGCTCCGCGCCCAGCATCACCTTGTCCTTGGCCTCTTCAAGGTCCGTCATGTAGACCTTGTCGCGGCCCCGGCGGGCGGCCAGCAGCGCCGCCTCGTTCACCAGGTTGGCCAGGTCGGCGCCGCACATCCCCGGCGTGCCGCGGGCCACCACGCCCAGCTTCACGTCGTCGGCCAGGGGGATCTTCTTGGTGTGCACCTTGAGGATCCCCTCGCGGCCGCGCAGGTCCGGCGCGTCCACCACGATCTGCCGGTCAAAGCGGCCGGGGCGCAGCAGTGCCGGGTCCAGCACGTCGGGACGGTTGGTGGCGGCGATCAGGATCACCCCGTCGTTCCCCTCGAACCCGTCCATCTCCACCAGCAGCTGGTTGAGCGTCTGCTCGCGCTCGTCGTGCCCGCCGCCCAGCCCGGCGCCGCGGTGGCGGCCCACCGCGTCGATCTCGTCGATGAAGATGATGCAGGGCGCGTGGCTCTTGCCCTGCTCGAACAGGTCGCGCACGCGGCTGGCGCCCACGCCCACGAACATCTCCACGAAGTCCGAGCCCGACATGCTGAAGAACGGCCGCCCCGCCTCGCCCGCCACGGCGCGGGCCAGCAGCGTCTTGCCGGTCCCCGGAGGGCCGACGAGGAGCGCGCCCTTGGGGATGCGCCCGCCCAGGCGGCTGAAGCGCTTGGGGTCCTTCAGGAACTCCACGATCTCCTGCAGCTCCTGCTTGGCCTCGTCGGCGCCCGCCACGTCGTCGAAGGTGACCTTGGGGGTGTCGCCCGAGAGGAGCTTCGCCTTGCTCTTGCCGAACTGGAAGGCCTTGTTCCCGGTGGCCTGCATCTGCCGGAACACGAAGACCCAGATGCCGATGATCAGCAGCCAGGGGAAGAGCACCTTGAGCCACGACACCCAGTCGCCGCTCGCGTCCTTGCCGGTGACCTCCACGCCGGCCGCCTCGAGCGTGGCCAGCAGCTTCTCGGAGTTGGCCACGGGAAGGCGCGTCACGAAGCGCTGCACGGGCGTGC
>DASQBH010000543.1:0-2080 GCA_035635315.1 Longimicrobium sp. | reverse complement strand
CCCGGCACCGGTGAACTTTACCGCGTTGCTGCACAGGTTGAGGATGATCTGCTCCGTCTTTACCCGGTCGCCCATCGCGAACAGGTTCACGGGGCAGGGGCCCAGCACCAGGTCGATCTGTTTTTCCGCGGCCTGCGGGGCCCGCATGGCGCCCACCGCCTGGATGCTCTCGTGCAGCGGAATGGGCGCGACCTCGTACTCGATCTGCCCGGCCTCGATGCGGCTGAAGTTGAGCAGGTCGTTGATGATGTTGAGCAGGTGCCGCTGGCTGCGCTGGATCTTTTCCAGGTAGTCGCGCTGCTCGTCGCTCACGCTGCCGCCGATGCCCATGGTGAGCAGCTCGGCGTAGCCGCCGATGGCGTTGAGGGGGGTGCGCAGCTCGTGGCTCATGGCCGCCAGGAACTCGGCCTTGGCCTGGTTGGCGGCCTCGGCCTCGGCGGCGCGCCGCGCGGCTTCCAGCGCCCGCGCCTCGGCCTCGCGGCGCTCGGTAAGGTCGCGGGTGACCTTGGTGAACCCCAGCAGCTCGCCCGCCGGGTTGCGCACGGCGGTGATGACCACGTTGGCCCAGAAGCGCGAGCCGTCCTTGCGCACCCGCCACCCCTCGTCCTCCACGCTCCCGTCGCGGATGGCCGTCTTCAGCTCCCACGCCGGCTTTCCCGCGGCAACGTCCTCGGCCGGGTAGAAGGTGGAGAAGTGGCGGCCCACGATCTCGGGGGCGGTGTACTGCTTGATGCGCTGGGCGCCCTCGTTCCAGCTGCTCACGATGCCGGACGGGTCCAGCATGAAGATGGCGTAGTCCTTTACGCTGTGCACCAGCAGGCGAAAGCGCTCCTCGCTGGCGCGCAGCGACTCTTCCACGGCGCGCCGCTGGGTAAGGTCGCGGGTGACCTTGGCGAACCCCACCAGCGTCCCCGACTCGTCGCGCAGGGCGGTGATGACCACGTTGGCCCAGAACAGGGTGCCGTCCTTGCGCACCCGCCACCCTTCGTCCTCCAGCCGTCCCTCGCGCTCCGCCACCTCCAGCTCCCACGGGGGCTTGCCGGCGGCGATGTCCTCGGGCGGATAGAAGGTGGAGAAGTGCCGGCCCACGATCTCGTCGCGCGTGTACCCCTTGAAACGCTCCGCACCGGGGTTCCAGCTCATGACGTAGCCGCCGGTGTCCAGGATGAAGATGGCGTAGTCCTGGACGCTTTCCACCAGCAGCTGGTACAGCGCCACGCTCTCCGACAGCGCGCCGCCGGTCGCCTGCGTGCCCGCGAACGTCGCCGCCTTCTGCCTGTCCTCGTTGACGTCCGGCACGGCTGCGTCGGGCCCGGCACTCCCCTTCCACGGACGGCTCATCGGCCTCCCCTGTACCGGCACGAACTTCCAGGCGCGGCGCGCCCCGGCGAATGCTCGCTGCAATTAACGCGGCATGTCAAGGCAAAGGCGCGCTTTTTCCTGGCGATTGCAGGATGGTTCAATGCGCGCACAATGTTTGCATCAGAACCCGCGCCCTCCCGCATGGGACGGCGAGGAGAGGGGGCACGTGCGGGATCGGCGTGCTCTCTTTCGTTTTACCTGCATTCAGCGGCGGAGATTCGATGCCGATACGAGAGTTTACCGATGCCGGCGGGGTTTGCTGGCAGGTGTGGGCCACCACCCCCATGCGCGGCGACGTTCGCCCGCAGTTCGCTTCGGGGTGGCTGGCGTTCGAAAGCAATGGTGAGCGCCGCCGGCTGGCTCCCATCCCTCGCGCGTGGGAGGAGGCGGTGGATGGCGGGCTGTGCGAGCTCCTGGCGCAGGCCACCCCCGTGGTCCGCGACACCGGTTCCCTGCTCAGGCCCGTGGCGTCTGGAGGGGGAGTCGGAGCGGCGGTTCCGCCGCTGGAGGTCACCGTGGCGAAGGTGCGCGCGGTGATTCGGGAGGTGGATGAGACGCTGCAGGGGGATGGGGTGGCGGGGTGAGCGGGTGAACGGGGGGCGCTTTCGCGGCCCCCCGGGCCCTCTCCCCCGACCGGCCTTTCGCTCGTTCCTCGCGACGGCGGTCGACCCCTCCCCCAAACTGCGGGGGAGGGGTTGTGGAGATGACGACGGTTCCC
>DASQBH010000542.1:0-11609 GCA_035635315.1 Longimicrobium sp. | reverse complement strand
GTCGCGATCCACCTGGACGGCCGGAGTCGGGTGAGCGGGCTCCACACGGTCTCGGTGGGATCGCTGCAGCGGAGCGAGGCGGGGGCGAGGGAGGTGTTCAAGGCGGCGATCCTCGGCAACGCCGCGGGGGTCGTGCTCGTGCACAACCACCCGTCGGGCGATCCCGCGCCGAGCCCCGAGGATGTCGGGGTCGCCCAAGGGCTGGAGCTGGTGGGACAGATGCTCGCGATTCCTGTCCTCGACCACGTGATCGTGGGTGAGCCCGGCTACACGTCGCTCCGCGACCTCGGGCTCTTGGAGTTCGACCCGCACGATCCCGATCCGCTCCGGCCGCAGAACACGGACGAGGGATGGGCCGCAGGCCTGGACACCCTGAGGTTCGGAGCCGCCTTCCTGTCCGGCGGGATGGCGGCCGTGCGGCGGACGGCCCGGCGTGAGCTGAAGTCCGGGGGCGGGCGAGCCTTCGTTCCCGTTCCCGCGCGCGCCGCCACGCTCAGCCCGATGATCACGGTCGAGCCCGACCCGTCGCTCCGGCCGGAGGAGGTGGAGCCGCTCCTGGAGGAGCTCCAGCGCCGTGTGGGCGCGGCTCTGGAACGCGCCGTCGAAGGTGTCGCGGGCACGGTGCGGATCGACGACGTCGGCCTGTCCTACGTGCGCGAGGTGCCGGTCTTCCCCGTGGCTGCGGGGCCACGCGTCTTCCGGGACTCGTCGGAGATCGCGGAGGAGGTGGAGGCGCTCGGCGCGCGCAACGGCATCGGAGGAGTGGTCCACGATGCGGCGGGCCGCGCTTTTCGCTGCAGCGTCTGGACGGCCTTCGCCAGGCTGCCCGGGGAGGACCGGCCGGTCGGAGAGGTGTTCACGCTGGATGACGGCTGAGCGTGGCCGTGCGGTTCAGCATCCGACTGTATCCGGATCGGCTTGCCGTGCCCGTGTGCTCTCGATCCGGATCTCGTGCTCCACGCAGGCCAGCTCGCCGAGGGCACGCGCGAGCGCGGTCGCGTAGGCCCGGGACCGGGGATCGCCACGCGCCTCGAGCTTCGCGATGAGCCGGCCGGCCCGCTCCCTCCACCACTGCTCGTGTGCCCAGACGTAGACGTTGCAGGCGGTGGTCCCGCAGCGGAGCTGCTGCATCCCGCTCACGGCCAGCAGGCGGACGGCTATCCCTTTCGCCGCGATCTCGTCCGGCGACCAGGCCCAGAAGGGGCCGCCCGCGTCGCCGAGGAAGAAGTCGCCGAAGTGGGTGCCGCACGCCCGGCAGTGGTTCATGTAGTACGTGCGCGATGCAGTCCGGGAGCGCCCGCGGCGGATCAGGGGCGCCGCTTCCGCGAGCGCCTGCTCGAGGCCGGGGGACATCTGCTCGATGTTGCACAGCATCACCACGTGCTGCGTGTACTCCGGCGGGTCGAGGCGCGCCTGCCTCTCGCCGCCGACGAGGTCGAGGTACCGCTCCGCCAGGACCGCGGCGATGGGCGAGTCCTCGCCGCACCGCCAGCACCGGTAGACGGACGTCATCAGGAAGAGCGGCTCCCAGGCCTGAACGTCGGCCCAGGGCTCGAGCGACGTGGTCTCGTCCGGTCCCGGAGCCGGGTAGTCGTCGTCAGGGAATGGGTTCCGCCCTTCCTGCCATGCCTGCAGCTCGTCTTCGGCTTGGGCGAGGCATTCGAGCGCCCGGCCGACGGCGGCCGCGTACGGGCGGCCCGCGGGCTTCGCGCTTGCCTTCAGGTGCGCGAGCAGCTCGTCCGCGGTGTCGCGCCACCAGTCCCGGAAGATGAACGCGGCGCCGGCGGACTCCGCCCAGGCGCAGGCGACGCGCTCTATGTGCTCCAGCGGGAGGACGGTGACTTCGATGCCTCGCGCCCACATCTCCTGGTACGTTCCGATGTCGAACGCCCCGCCGGGCCCGTAGACCTCCTCATCCCGGAGAACGTTGCCGCATTCGCAGTGGTTCGCGAAGCGCTCGGCGCCGTCCGAGGATCGAACGCGCTTGTAGCGGGGAGCCAGCGCCTGCACCGCATCCGCCAGCCCCGGCGGGAGCCGGGAGACAGGCGTCAGCAGGATGGGGGGCAGCCAGCCCAGCGGGCCCAGCTCCTGCTCCGCCTGCGCCGTGCCCTCCAGGGTGTCGTCGTAACGTTCCGAGACCAGCGCGACCACATCGGCGGCGCGTCCGCAGCGGGGGCACTGCTGGGTCGAACGCACCAGGTACAGGGGGCTCCATACCAGCAGGTCAGAGATTTCGGGCATGGGGCTGACAGCATCCAGGACGGTAGGGGATAGCGGCGAAGCGGTAGCCTACTTCACCGTGATGGTTTGCTCCACTACGACACGGTCCGGGTACGGGTCGCGGCTCCCCGGCGTCGTCTCGGTGGAATGTGAGCGGAGGCCCCGGTAATCGTAGATCACGCGTACCCTATGCGGTCCCGGCACCAGTGGAGCAACCTGCGCCCGCCACTGAACGAGAGCGAACTTCCGCGGGTCGCCGCACTCGCCCGGGTGGGTTCGCGAGCCGCGCACGATCACACGGAGCGTCAGCAGCGAATCGCTGGGCTCCAGCTGGGCGCCCAGATCGTCGCAGGCGTCCGGCGCGGCGATGACGCCGTGCGCATCCACCGCGGCGGCTCCGCCTTCCACGACCGCCGGCTCCGGTGGGAGATCGAGTGGAGAGCTCCCTCCCTGCTCCAGCTGGTCGGTGTGCGTGACCGCGAAATCCACGCGCGGGCCGGCCGGCCGGTCGCCGCACGAGGCCAGGACCGCCACTGCGCCGAGCAGTGCCGGGAGCGCCGCGGCTCGCGGCCCGGCGCGGGAGATGGCGCGCTTCATACGGGTATCCTGGGTTCCTGGAAGCCCTCGCATTCGAGCTGCACGGTCACGTGCCCGATCCCGAACCGCTCATGCAGCGGCTCGCGGATCCGCATGAGCATCCCAGGGCTGTAGTCCTCCTCGCCGACGACGACGTGGCCGCTCAGGGCCATCATCCCGCTGGTGATGGTCCAGACGTGCAGGTCGTGCACGGCGCGCACGCCGGGGACGGCGCGGATCGCGTTCCGCACCTGGTCCACGTCCACATTCCCCGGCGCGCCCTCCATCAGGACGGCCACGGCCTCCTTCAGCAGCGCCCACGAGGAGTAGAGGACCAGCACGCTGATGAGGATGGACGCGGCCGGGTCGGCCCAGCTCCAGCCGAAGGCCCAGATCAGCCCGCCAGCCGCCATGGCGCCCACGCTGCCGAGCGCGTCGGTCAGGACGTGGAGCCATGCCCCCTGCACGTTCAGGCTCTCGGACCGGCCGGCGTTCAGGATCCAGAGGCCGGCGAGGTTCACCAGCAGGCCGCCGGCGGCGATCGCCATCATCAGCCCGCCCTCCACGTGGGCCGGCTCACTGAATCGCTGGACGGCCTCGACCACCACGTAGACGGAGATCGCCACCAGCGTGGCGCCGTTCACCAGCGCGGCCAGGATCTCCGTCCGGTAGTAGCCGTACGTGTGCTTTGCCGTGGGCGGCTTCCGCGCGATCCACATGGCGAAGAGGCTCAAGGCGAGCGCGCCCGCGTCGGAGAGCATGTGCCCGGCGTCGGCGAGCAGCGCCAGCGAGTTGGTCAGCAGCCCACCAATGACCTCGGCCACCAGGTACACAGTGACCAGGCCCAGCACCATCTTCAGGCGCTTGCGGTTTCCCTCGCCGTAGGCCGCGCCGTGGTCATGCCCATGTGAGTGGCTGTGTGAGTGTCCCGGCCCGTGTGCGTGTCCCGCGCCCATCTAAGTTCCCCCAGTGCAGGTGAACCAGCGCAACGGGCGCCCGGCTCTCCACCAAGGAAATCCGGGCGCCTCGGGTTCAGATCGTCGTCACGGCGGCCCGGCGTGCGGCCCTGCGCTCCCGGCGGCCCTCGATCCAGGCGTAGAGGGTGGGCAGCACCAGCAGTGTGAGGAGCGTGGAGGTGATCAGCCCGCCGATCACCACGGTGGCGAGCGGGCGCTGGACCTCGGCGCCCGTGCCGTGCGAGAGCGCGACGGGGATGAAGCCGATGCTCGCCACGGTCGCTGTCATCAGCACCGGCCGCAGGCGCTCCCGCGAGCCCGCCAACGCCGCGTCGGCCGCGGAGGCGCCTTCCTGCCGCCGGCGCTGGACCGTGGAGAGCAGCACCAGGCCGTTCAGCACGGCCACACCGAAGAGCGCGATGAAGCCGATGGAGGCGGACACCGACAGGTGCAGCCCGCGGAGCCAGAGCGCCGCGATCCCGCCGACCGCCGCGAACGGCAGGTTGGCGAGCACCAGCCCCGCCAGCGTCCACGACTTGAGCGACGCGTAGAGCAGCAGCGCGATGAGCGCGATGGAGAGCGGCACCACGACCTTGAGCCGCGCCATCGCGCGCTGCTGGTTCTCGAACTGCCCGCCGAAGTCCAGGAACACACCCTCCGGCAGGTTCGCGCGCGCCACGGCGGCCTGCACGTCCTCCGCGAAGCCCCCCAGGTCGCGGCCGGAGACGTTGGCGGACACCACCACCAGCCGTTGCGCCTGCTCGCGGCTCACCTGCACCGGACCGGACTCCAGGCGGATGTCGGCCACCTGCGCCAGCGCGATGCGGGCGCCGCTGGGCGAGGGTACGGTGATGGCGCCGATCGCCTCCACCGACGTGCGCAGCTCGGCCGGGTATTGCACCACCACGTCCAGCGTGTAGCTGCCGTCCACCACCTGCGACACGGGTCGGCCACCGACCGCCGTCTCCAGCGCCTCCTGCATCTCCTCCATGGGGATGCCGAAGCGGGCCATCGCCGCGCGGTCCATCCGCACGTTCAGGTAGCCCTGCCCCTCCGTCGCCTCTACCTGCACTTCGGACGCGCCCGGTACGGCTCGGATCACGGCGCCGATCCGCTCCGCGGCCTCGCGATTCCGCTCCGGGTCATCGCCGAAGACCTTCACCGCCAAGTCGCCGCGCACGCCGCTGATCAGCTCGTCCAGCCGCATCGCCATGGGCTGCGTGAAGACGAAGCCCATCCCCGGCACACGCTCGCCCAGGCGATGCTCCATCTCCTCCTGCAGCTCCTCCTTGGAGAGGCCGGACCTCCACGCGGAGCGGGGCTTGAGCATCACGAAGACGTCGGCCTGGTGCAGCCCCATCGGGTCGCTGCCGATCTCCGCGCGGCCCACCCGGCTCACCACCGTGCTCACCTCCGGCGACATGCGGAGCGTCTTTTCCATCTCCGTCTGCATCGCCACCGAGCGGGTGAGCGAGACGCTGGGGTCGCGGAGCGCCTGGATCACGATTGAGCCCTCGTCCAGCTCAGGCAGGAACTCCGTGCCCAGCGCCGGCACCAGCAGCAGCGCGCCAGCGAAGAGCGCGGCCGCCGAGGCGAGCGTCGCCTTGGGTCGCGTCATCACCCGGCCGAGGAGCGGCCGGTACCGCCGGTCCAGCCAGTTGGAGAGCCGCACGGCGTAGCGCGACTCCTGCGCGCCCCGCCGGAACGCCAGCGTGGCCGCGGCCGGCACCCACACCAGCGCCAGCACCAGCGAGCCGAACAGCGCGATCGCGACGGTGATCGCCATCGGCCGGAACATCCGCCCCTCCAGGCCCGCCAGGGTGGCAATGGGGACGTAGACCAGCATGATGATCAGCACGCCGAACGCGATCGGCCGCGCGACCTCGCGGCCTGCGTCGATCAGCCGCCGGGCGAGGCCCGGGTAGTCGGGCGGAAGCTCCCCGCGCTCCTCGTCCTCGTGCAGCGTCTTCACGTAGTGCTCGGCCATCACCACCGAGCCGTCCACGATCATCCCGAAGTCGATGGCGCCCAGGCTCATCAGGTTGGCCGAGAGGCCGAGCCAGCGCATCCCCAGGAACGCGAACAGCAGCGAGAAGGGGATGGTGAGTGCGACGATCAGTGCCGCGCGCACGTTGCCGAGGAACAGCAGCAGCACGGCGATCACGAGGAAGCCGCCCTCCAGCAGGTTGCGCTGCACCGTGTGCAGCGTCCCGTTCACGAGGTCCGTCTGGTCGTAGTACGGCCGGACACGCACCCCCTCCGGGAGCGAGCGGTTGATCTCCTCCACGCGTTCGCGCACCCGTCCCACCACCTCGCGGCTGTTCTCGCCGCGGAGCATCAGCACGAGCCCGGTCACCACCTCGCCCTGCCCGTCGCGGGAGACCGCGCCCTGGCGGAGCTCTGCCCCGTAGCCCACGGTCGCCACGTCGCCCACCAGCACCGGAACGCCTGCCTCGTTGGAGCGGATCACGGTACGCGCGAGGTCTTCCGGCCCCAGGGCCTGGCCTAGCCCTCGGAGGATGTACTGCTCGTCGCGGTGCTCCAGGTAGCCGCCGGCGGCTACCGCGTTGTTGGCCTCGATGGCGGTGACCACGTCGTGCAGGGTCAGGCGATAGCTCGCCAGCGCCTCCGGGCGAATGATGACCTGCACCTGCCGCACGTGCCCGCCGAACGAGTTCACCTCGGCCACGCCGGGGACGGTGCGGAGCTGCGGCTTCACCAGCCGGTCATGGATGGTGCGGAGCTCCATCACGTCCTTGTCCCCGCCCTCCAGCGTGTAGAAGTAGATCTCGCTGTTGGCGGACGACATGGGCCCCATCTCCGCCTCCGTCGCCGGGGGCAGTGATTCCCGCACCCCCTGCAGCCGCTCGGCGACCAGGGTCCGCGCGAAGTACAGGTCCACGTCGTCTTCGAAGACGATGGTGACGGTGGCAAAGGCGTACTTGCTCACCGACCGCACCTGCGTCACGCGCGGCAGCCCGCCCATCGCGACCTCGATGGGCGCGGTCGCGAGCCGCTCGACCTCGACGGGCGAGAGCCCCGGCGCCTCCACCAGCACCTGCACCTGCACGTCCGTCAGGTCCGGGAACGCGTCCACCCGCAGAGTCCTAAGCGCCCAGACCCCGGCGACGATCAGGGCCAGGATGCCGAAGAGGACCGCGCCCCGGTTTCGGACCGCCCAGTCGATCAGCTTGTCGATCATGGCGGCCCCTTTAGTGATCGTGCTCGAAGCCGGCCTTGCCCATCTCCGACTTCAGCGTGAAGGCGCCGGAGACGGCGATGCGCTCGCCGGCCGTGAGCCCGGAGCGCACGGCGACGCGGCCGGTGGCGGGCACGGTGGAGCCGGGCGCGCTCAGCGCCTCCACCTGGACGGCGCGGCGCTCGAAGGTGCGCGGCGCCGTCTCGACGAAGACGTACCGGGCTTCGCCCTCGGTGACCAGCGCAGTCTCGGGGATGGTGAGCAGCGTCGCTCCGCCCGTCTGCAGCGCGGCCTCCGCCGGCGCGTCCAGCGTCACGTTGGCGAACATCCCGGGCCTGAGCGCGCCTTGCGGGTTCGGCACGTGGATGATCGCCTTCACGGTGCGTGTGGTGGGGTCAAGCTGGTCGCGCAGCCGCTCCACCCGCCCGTCGAAGCGGAGCGTGGGGTACGCGGCGAGCGTGATGGTGGCGCGCTGCCCGATCTGGAGCAGGGGCATGCTGCGCTCCGGCACCTCCGCCGCCACGTCCACCGAGGAGAGGTCGGCGATCTTGAAGAGCGGCGTGCCGGCCTCCACTGCCTGACCGGCGAGCACGTGCGTCTCCACGATGCTCCCGCCGAAGGGCGCGGGCACGGGCATCACGGTGCTGATCTCGCCGCTGGATGCGACCCGGTCGATGGCGCCGGCGCCCACGCCCATCAGCCGCAGCCGCCGCCGCGCGGCGTCCACCAGCGCGTCGGCGCCGGCCGCGTCCTGTGTGCCGGCCAGCACGCGCGCGCGGCGGACGGCCTGCACCAGGTCGTTCTGCGCGGTGAGGTATTCGCGGCTGCTGACCAGCGCCACCGTCTGCCCGGCACGCACCCGGTTGCCTTCCACCACCGTCAGCCGCTCGATGCGCCCGCCGGTGCGCGGCGAGATCACGGCGACCCGCTCGGGCTCGAACTCCACCTGTCCGGGCACCTGCAGCCCGGAGCCGGCCGCCGCGACGGCTTCCGCGGCCACGGCCTCGACCTGGATCCCCGCCGTTTGGTAGGCGGCCTCGGACAGCGTGACGACCGCCTCGTCCGCATGCTCCTCCTCGGCTTCGGCATGCTCATCCTTGTGGCCCGCTTCCTCCTTGTGGGCTTCCTCCGGCGTGGCGTCACCGCCGCAGGCGGGAAGCGCCAGAAGGCCGCAGAGCAGGGCGAGGAACGCGGGCGAGCGCCGGATCATCGAAATGGATTTATCGGTCATGGTTTCCTCCACCCCGGGAGGCGTCTTCGTGGTCGGGGCCGCCGGTGCCGGCGGCGTAGAGGTCGGCCAGGGCGTCGGCGGCGTCCAGCATGCTCCGCAGGCGCTCCGTCTCCGCGCGGGCCAGCGCTCGCTCGAAGTCCAGCAGCTCGATCAGGCTGAGCTCGCCCGTGCGGAAGGAGGCGAGCGCCGCCTCGCGCTCCTCGCGCGCGCCGCGGAGCAGCGCCGCGTCGAACGCGGAGAGGCGGATGCGGGCGGACTCATAGCGTTCCAGCGCCGCCGCGAGCTCCGCCCGGACGGCAGCCACCGTGGCGTCGAGCTCCGCGGTGGCGCCCGCGATCTCCGCGTCGGCCGAGGCGAGCGCCGCCTGGTTGGCGCGCCGGGCGGTGGACGGCAGAGTCATGGAGCCGCCCACTGTCAGGCCCACGCTCCCGCCGCCGTCGTCCGCACCGAAGCGCTGGAGGCCGACCGCGCCGGAGAAGCGCGGGCGCTGCTCGGCCGCAGTCAGCGCACGGCCTGCGCGGGCGCGCTCGACCGCCACCTGGGCGGCGAGGACGGCGCCTGAGCGCGCAAGCAGCGAATCCGGATCGGGGGCTGACGGGAGCGCGACCAGCCGCGGCCCCGTCTCGGCGATCGCGGCGTCGATCAGCGCGCCGCGGCCCTCCACGGGCCCGAGCAGCCCCTGCAGCGCCACGCGGGCGGCGCGGGTCTCCGCCAGCGCCTCGGCCCGCTCGCCCTGCACGCGCAGCCGCTCCGTGCGGAGGCGCAGCACGTCCACGTACCGCGCCTCACCCACGGAGAAGCGCGAGGTAAGTGCCTCCTCTGCCCCCACCAGCAGCGAGTCCTCCGCGGCCAGGCGGCGGGAGATCGCGGACCAGCCGGCGGCCGCGGTGAGCGAGCGCAGCACGGCCGCGTCCAGGGCCGCGCCGGCGGCGGCGAGCGACGCCTCGGCTGCGCGCACGTCCGTGGCGGCGAGCGCCCGCGCCGCGTCGCGCCGGCCGCCGGCCAGGAACTCCCTGCCGACCTCCACGCGCACGGAGGCGCCGGTCAGGTCGATGCCGCTGGGCACCTCCTCCACCTCGGCGGAGAGTGCGGCGGGCTCCGCGAAGCCGGTGGCGGCTACGCGGGCACGTGCCGCCTCCACCGCGGCGCGGCGGGCGGAAAGCTCAGGATTGGAGCCCTGCACGGCTTCGCGCAGCGCGGACGTCGCCGGGCTCTCCTGCGCGGAGACGGCGAGGGGAAACAGCAGCAGTGCCGTGGCCCATGCGATGATGGGCCATGCACCGCGTCTCCAGGCCGGACCACGGGGGCCGGCCGAACGGAACGACGAAAACAAGGGATGCCTCCCTGAACGGGCTCGTGTGCGCGTCTCCAGCGGGTGCGGCAAGGGTGCCGGGCCCGGATGGCGAGCGAATGGATGTTGAGCGTCAGGCGCGTCCGAAGGTGGACGCTGGCACGTCAACGGGTGCGGCAGGAGCTGCCCCGCGGTGCCGGAGGCTTACGCGACGGGAGGGCGGAAGTGCGGCTCGGGCGTGAAGCTGGCGAGCGCGGCCTCGGTGGAGGCGAAGTCGAGGTGATGGGCGGATGGCAGCGGCGATTGCTCGTTGGCCGCCGGAAGCGCGGGAGCGTGCGCGTGGATGCAGTGGCAGGTGTGGGGAGCCTGCGGCGCATGGCCCGGCTCTTCGGATGGCACGGGCGGGTGCCCGTGGGAGAGCTGCACCCAGGCACCGGCCTCGGGTTCCGCGTTTCCATGCCCGTCGTGGACGTCGGGCATCGTCGCCTCCATCCATCCCAGGATCATCCCCAGGACGGCAAGCAGCGCGGCGGCGCGGAACAGGCCCGGAGCCCGGTGGATCATCGTGCCGCCGGGCGGGTTGGGGAGATCGGAACGGGCGCGGGCGTGGCCGGCGCATCGTAGCGAGGGCAGACGTAGACGCCCTGCGCCACCTCCTCCAGGATTTCATCCGCGAAGCTGAGCAGGGTGCCCACGCGCTCGTCCGCCAGGCGGTAGATCACGCGCCGGCCCTGCGGCTCGCGCGCGACCAGCCCGCAGTCCAGCAGGCAGGCCAGGTGGTTGGACACGTTGGACTGCGAGAGTCCCGTCATCTCGACCAGCTCGCCCACGCTGCGCGCATCATCCCTGAGCGCCTCCAGGATGGAGAGGCGCGACGGGTCGGAGAAGCCCCGGAAGAGCTTCGCCTTGAGCGCGAGCGACTGTGCGTGCGTGGTGGTCAGCATGCTGAGTTCGGTGGATGACGTATCAGCAATTGATGATACAAATCCAACCCGCATGGAGTCAAGGGAATCGGGTGCCGGGTATCGCTAGAGGGTGGGCTCCTCTTGGACTTGGAGGCCCACGCATTTCCGTCGACGTCTCGGTGCACACCCTCTCGGGCGTGTACGGCCGGGCTCGTGAGACACGCCGATCTCGCGCTCCGCGAGAAGGTCACGGCAGTCCCGGTTCATGTGCCGTCATCAGGGCCTGGGTACTCCTCCCGTGCCGGCGAGAACGAACGAATCGTCATCACGTTCATCCGCTTCGGCAGTAGGAATGCATCAGGGTCGTCCACACCTTCTTGAACGGGAAGGCTGAAAGCTTTGGAGGCCAACCATACCGAATGCCGCTGAACGTCGGCGTCTGGATCCAGGGAAAGGCTCCAGGTAGTAAGCGCGTCTCTGTCCGCGGGATTGAGCGACTCAAGTCTCTCGCCGGCCGAGAGCAGCGCGAGCAGTTCATAGATCCGTGCCACACCTTCGCTGGGAAGTTTGTTTTCGGCTGCCGCGGCTACCAACACCAGCTCGACACGCGCCGCCAGTCCACCAGCCGCGAGGTTGGAAAGCAGCGCCTGCCTTGCGGGGCCGCCGACAGCACCGAAGGCCATAAGCAGTGGACCGGCAACCTCGAAGCTGGCGTTGGTAGCCGCTTCGGCCAGCTTGGAATCGTTCATCTCGAGTTTACCAACGAGTGCGCGATTGTACAGCGCCCAGCTCGCCGCTTGAGCCAGTGGTCTGTATCGGGGCGCTCCGGACATACCCGGGGTGGAGAGCCCTGCCAGCAACGCCGGAGGAATGCGAGCGTCGTCTTTCAGAGCGAGCGCGGAGAGCGCCGCACACGCAACGAATGGATCCCGATTCCCGATGTCCCCGGCGGCTGAGAGCAGCGCGTCAATCACTTCTACGGGAAGAGTGTCATACGCGCCCAGCGAGTTGGCGGCGGCGCGCGCGACCCGAAACTGTGCCCACGACGCTCCGGCTCGAAGCGCGTAGTCGTTGCCGAAATCGCGTCTATCGCTGAGCAGCTTTACCAGCGACTCAAGCGCTTCGGGCCACAGCCGTTCTTGCATGAGCTTGGCCCAGGCCAAGCGAACATCAGCGCTGCGATCATCCGCCACCGAAACAAGAGCCGGACGGTCTTCTGGGCTTGCCTTCT
>DASQBH010000541.1:0-6436 GCA_035635315.1 Longimicrobium sp. | reverse complement strand
TCAACGCCCGATGTCCAACCCGAAACGGGGAAGCGCTCCGGCCGCTTCGGGGATGCCGCCGAACGACGCCTGGACAGCATCGGCGCACCATCGCTCGGCTTGCCTGCAATCCGATCGAAGAAGATCTTCAAGAGAACGTTTCACGCAGAGGGCGCGGAGATGAAGGGAAAGGACGCAGAGAGCGGCAGCGGGTCTCTGCGTCCTTTCCGTCTTCCCTCCGCGTCTTCCGCGTGAGGCCGGTCCTCCCATGAGTGCGCGGGAGATTCAGGGGATCGGCACGAGCCCGCCGCCTGTCCGCGCGGGGGCGGCGGAGGGGCCCGGCGCGGAGCCCCTGGCCGCGCGGCTGTGCGTGCGGATCCCCCTGCACTACCCCGGCTTCGACCGCACCCGCGCGCTGGCGCTGGCCGCCGGCAACGCGGAGGAGGTGTACGCGTTCACCCGCGAGGACTGCCGCGACGGGTACCGCCGCTTTGCAGTCGACGTGCTGGCAGCGATCGAGGAGCGGCGCTTTCTCCCCGTCTACCGCATGGGAGACGGGGAGTTCTCGTTCGCCCTGGGCGCGCCGGAGGAGCGGCTGCCGCTGCGCCGCCTGCGCCCGCGGCAGCTGGCCCGGCGGGTGGTGAACGCGGTGGCCGGGCGCCGGGGCGGGCATCGCAGCGGGTCGCCCGGCTACGGGTGGGAGGTGTACTCCCCCGCGGAGCGCCGCGCCCTGCTGGACGCCTACGCGGCGGACCTGCGCTTCGTCGCCGAGCGCGGGTACCTGGCGCTGGCCCTGGCCGACACGCCGCTGTACGGGCCCTGGGTGCGCGAGATCCTGGAGTGGCTGGACGCGCGCGGCGTTCCCCTGCACCCCGGCAACTACCAGCACGCCTTTGCCGTCTACGCGCTGCTGCACGGCCCGGATCGGGACCGCCTGCTGCGCGGACGCCGGGTGCTGGTGGTGAACCACGCGGACGCCGAGCGGCGGGCGGCCATCGCCGGCGCGCTGGCGATGGCGGGCGCGGCGGAGACGCGGTTCATCCCCATCGGGCGCGACAAGGCGATGCTGGAGCGGGTGGATCCCCGCGCCGCCGGGGGACCGGTGGACCTGGCGCTGGTGGGCGCGGGGGTGGGGGCGGCGAACGTGCTGCGGCAGCTGGAGCCGCTGGGGGTGCCGGCGCTGGACGTGGGGTACGCGCTGGACGTGCTGGCGCGGCCGGAGCTGCGCTGGCGCCGGCCGTTCTGCGTCCCCGACGAGGAGTTCGACCCGGAGCGGGTGGAGTTCCTGCCGCCGGAGCAGCGGGCGCGGCTGCGCCGCGGGGAGCCCGAGGGTGCTGCCGCCCGGGGCTGAGGGCGCGGTGCCGCCGCCGCGCAGCCGGCGCCGCGGCGCCGCGGTCATGCTGGTGGGCGGCTGGGCCAACCTGCTGCTGCTGGTGGTGCAGGGGCTGGTGCTGGTGCCGCTGTACCTGCGCCACCTGGGCCCGGGGATGTACGGCGCCTGGGTGGCCTCCGGCGACGTGCTGGGGTGGCTGGCGGTGCTGGACCTGGGGGTGACGGGGATCGGGCTGCAGCGGATGGCCGCCGCGCACGGCCGCGGCGACGCGCGCGGGGCGGCCGGGTGGTACGGGACCGCCATGCTGGTGCAGGCCGCGCTGGCGGCGGTGCTGGCGGGGACGGCGGTGCTCCTGGCGCCGCAGGTGGCCGGCTGGGTGGGCACCGGCGGGGCGGGGGACGCGGAGCTCGCCGGGGCCTTTGCCGTGGCGGGGGTGGCGGCGGGGCTGGGGCTGCTGGCCAACGGCGCGGGAACGCTCGCGCTGGCGGTGCAGCGGCCCCTGTTCGTGAACGCCGCCACCTTCGCGGCCGGGGTCGCCGGGATCGTGGTCACGCTGGTGCTGCTGGGGGACGGGCGCGGGGTGTGGGCGCTGGCGCTGGGGATGCTGGCGCGCGCCGCCCTCCTGCTGGCGGCCTGCGGGGCGCACGCCGCGTGGCTGCTGTGGCGCGACCTGCGCACGCGCGTGCACCTGCGGGGGGCGGCCGCGCGGGAGCTGGCGCGGCTGTCGCCGGTCTCGCTGCTCACCCTGGCGGGGAACGCGGCGGCGGGGCGCAGCGACGCGCTGCTGGTGGCGCTCTTCTTCGGGCCGCGCACGGTGGCGGCGTACGTGCTCACCCGCCGCGCGGCGGAGCTGCTGGCCATGTTCCTCGCACGCCTCGGAGGCGCCGTCTACCCCGGCTTCGCGCACCTGGTGGGGAGCGGCGAGCACGCCCGCGCCGCGTCGGTGCTGGGCGACGTGCGGCGCCTGTACCTGTGGACGGCGGTGCCGGGGGTGGCGCTGTACATGGCCCTCAACCGCACCTTCGTGGAGGTGTGGGTGGGGCCCGCGGAGTACGCCGGCCATGCGCTCACGGTGCTCATCGGCCTCAACGTGCTGGCGGTGGGATGGTCGTCGCTGGTGCTGTACGTGAACGGCGCGGCGGGGAACATCGAGCGCGCCGGCGTGGCCGTCTTCGTGGAGGCGGTGGCGCGGGTGGCGGTGGCGCTGGCGCTGCTGCGCTGGTGGGGGATCGGCGGGCTTCCCGCGGCGGGGATCGCCACCACCGCGCTTTCGGCGGAGGTGGGGATGCGCTGGCTGCGGGAGCGGCTGCGCCAGCCCCGCCCCGCCCTGGCGCCGCGGGCGATCGCCGCCGCCGCCGTGCTGCTGGCGCTGGGCGCCGCGGCGGGGACCGTGCGCTGGGCCGGCTCCTGGGCCGGGCTGGTCGGGTGGGGGATCGTCTTCACCGGCGTGGCGGCCCTGGGCGTGCTGGGGGGCGACCCCGGCGCCCGCGCGGCGATCCTGCGGCTGGCGGCGCGGCGGCGCCCGGCGGAGGCGGCGTCGTGAGCGGCGGAGCCTTCGGAGCGGGGGAGGGACGTACGCGGCGGCGGATCCTGTACATCGACCACTCCGGCGCGCGGGGCGGGGCGCTGCTGGCGCTCTGCTCGGTGATCCGCGCGCTGGACCGGGAGCGGTACGAGCCGGTGGTGGCGTGCATCCACGACGTCCCCGAGGTGCTGGACGCCTTTCGCGCCGCCGGGGCGGAGACCGTGCACGCGCCGGGGATCTCCGCCTTTCCGCACACCACCGGGGGATGGAACCCGCTCCTCACCCCCGCGGGCGCGCTGCGGGCCCTGCGCGCGGCGGCCGCCTTTCGCCCCTCGGCGCGGGCGACGGAGGCGCTGGTGCGGCGGCTGCGGCCGGACGTGGTGCACCTGAACTCGCTGGTCCTGGCGCCCTCCGCGGCGGGGGCGCGGGCGGCGGGGGTGCCCGTCCTCTGGCAGGTGCGCGAGTCGGTGCATCCCGGCCACGCGCGGGTGCGGCGGCGGCTGCTGGCGCGGGCGCTGGTCCGTTGGCCGGACGCGGCCGTCTTCGTCTCGGCGGACGACCGGCAGCGGCTGGGCGGGGCCGCGCTGGGCACCGTCATCCCCGACTCCGTGGACCACCGGCGCTTCGACCGCGCCCTGGACGGCGCCGCGGTCCGCGCGGAGCTGGCCGTCCCCGCGGACGCCCCGCTGGTCCTCTTTCTGGGCGGGGTGAGCGCGATCAAGGGCGCCCACGTCCTGCTGGCGGCCCTTCCCCAGGCCCGGCGGCGGGTGCCGGGGCTGCACGCCGTGGTCGCGGGCGCGCACGGGCCTCGCAGCCGCAGCCCCGTGGCGGGGATCGCGCGGGTCCTGCTTCCGCTGGTGGGGAGCGGCACGGAGCGGCAGCGCTTCGAGCGCGCGTACGCCGACGGGGGGATGGAGGGATGGGTGCGGCTCCTTCCGTTCCGCGCCGACCCCGAGCGGCTGATGGCCGCCGCCGACGTGGTCGTCTTTCCCTCCACCGTGCCGCACTCCGCCCTTCCCGTGATCGAGGCGGGCGCAATGGCGAAGCCGGTGGTGGCGTCGCGGCTGGGGGGCGTGGAGGAGCTGGTGGAGGACGGGGAGACGGGCCTCCTCGTCCCCCCCGCCGACCCGGACGCCCTGGCCGCCGCCATCGCGCGCGTCCTCTCCGATCCCGCGCTCGCGGCGCGCCTGGGCGAGGCCGCCTACGCCCGCTCGCTGGAGCGGTACGCCCTCGCCCCCAACCTCCAGCGCCTGACGGAGATCTACGATCGGCTCAGCGGGCGGTGAATGTCCGATCCAGGGACACGGAATCCGGCAATCGGTGTCATCCTGAGAGAGGCGCCCCCCTGAACCCTTCGGAAGCGCGCAGCCGCCAGTGCGCCGACCGAAGAATCTTTATCCGGAGCGCCTCGCAGCCAGCCTTACGCCCCCAGGTCCGTCAGGACCGCCCTTCTGCCCACCTGTCATCCTGAGAGAGGCGCCCCGCCGAACCGTCGGAAGCGCGCAGCCGCCAGTGCGCCGACCGAAGGATCTTTATCCGGAGCGCCTCGCAGCCAGCCTTACGCCCCCAGGTCCGTCAGGACCGCCCTTCCTGCCCCACCTGTCATCCTGAGAGGGTGTTGAGAAGAAGAAGCGGATGTCATCCTGAGGGAGCGCACCACGTGTAATACCAACTCCGGCAAAAGACTTTGCACGCAGAGTAGCAGAGAGTTTCGTTCTGCTGCTCTGCCCCTCCGCTGCTCTGCGTGAGTGCTTTTTGTTTTTGCGGATCCGGTATAAGCAGCAGCCACACAAGAACCTGTGCGCTTCCGAAGGACCTTCTTTCGGTCTGCGAGGGGCACGCTTCAAGCCGCAGATCCTGCCCCTCGATTCTGCTGGCACGGTCCTTCGGTCGGCGCCAAAGCCTTGTTTCAAAGCGGCTTGTGGCGCGGCGCCTCCCTCAGGATGACTGGTTGCGTGGGAGGTTTCTCAACACCCAGGAGGCGCATCCAGGTCCCGTCCAGATGCACCTGCTCGTGCGCCGACCGCAGAACCTGCCGGACGCGCGCACGGCTCCGTCCGCTACCCTGGGTCCGGGCGCGAGGAGCCCCGCCCGTTCCCGATAAAGATTCTTCGGTCGGCGCGCGGGCGTTTGTGCGCGGAAGACAGCCCGCGCGGGCGCCTTCCTCAGAATGACAGTGATCGGCCCGGTCGAGTGTCTTGCGGGTTCGGCGCCGGATGGCTTGAGCCGACCGCGCCCGGGCTCAGCGCGAGCGGCCCAGGCGCGGGGCGGCGGTGGAAAGGCGCAGGCGCAGCGTGTGGTTGCTGACGTTCACCGCGCGGTCCCGGTCCAGGAAGTTGAAGGCGTCGTTCTGGAAGAGGTAGTTGTACCGCCGCTCCAGCGCGTACTCCGCGTCCACGCGCACCGGCCCGCGGGCCAGCGCCGCCCGCACCCCGCCGAACACGCTCACGTCGTGCGCCAGGAACAGGTTGGGGCCGCCCGGCTTGTCCTTGTACGCGTCCTCCGCCCACCGCACCCGCCCCAGGAACACCCCGCCCCGGCCGCGCCCCCGCAGCCAGTCCACCGCCAGCCACTGCCCCGAGCCGCCGGGCCCCACGGCCGCGCCCAGCACCTGCCCCTGGTGCGTGTACCCCTGGGGCACCGCGGCGCTGGCGTACCAGCTGCCGTTGCTGCGCCAGGCAAAGGTGGGGCTTTCTTCCAGGTAGGTGTGCTCCGCCTGCAGCCGCACCTCGCCGCTGCCGGCCGGGCGCAGCCACTGCAGCCCCACCGTGTACCCCTGGGAGTGCTCCGGCGCCTCCAGCAGGTCGCGCAGGTTGATGGGGAGCCGCGTGCGGGCCCACTCCACGTACACCTCCGCCCCCTCCGCCGGGAGGACGGCCCGGGCGAAGAGCGAGGTGATCTGCTCGAAGCGGTCCGGGGTGGCGGGGTCCGCCTCGCCCTTCCAGCGGGTGAGCACGTCCGCGCCCCCCGCCAGCGCGTCTCCGGCCCCGTCCGCGGGCGCCATCACGCTGCGGGCCACGCCCAGCGACAGGCCGGCGGTGGGCGAGAGCACCAGCGCCGCCGCGCTCAGCGACCGCCATCCGTCCCCGCCGCGCGCGGGGCCGTACCAGCGCGAGTCGCGCAGCGCGCCGGAGAGCCAGCGCGCCTCCACCCCGCCGATTGGCGTGCGCAGGGGGCGGGCGGTGCGCGCGAACAGGTGGCCGAACCCCGCGGCCTGGTTGCTCAGCACCAGGGCGTTGCGGATGCCGGGCCCCCACCACTCGTTCTCCGTCCCCGCGCCCACCTCCACCGGCCCCGCCCGCAGGGTGAGCGACGACTGCCCGGGGCGCAGCTCCGTCATCGCCTCGTCGCCGTTCCGGTAGGGAAGGTCGATGCCGTGGTCGCCCTGCTGCCAGTCGGGATAGAAGGTCTGCGGCTCCTGCTGCCGCCACGCCAGCGGCACCAGGGTGTCGAACGCGGCGTTGGCCGCGTACGCCAGCTCCGGCGCCACGATCAGCCGCAGGGGCCCCGCCTCCAGCGCCACCCCGGCGGAGACGAGCGCCCCCGCGCCCCGCCCCGCCCACAGCGCCCCGTCGTTGAGGGAGAAGGGAAGGGCCGAG
>DASQBH010000540.1:0-3557 GCA_035635315.1 Longimicrobium sp. | reverse complement strand
ATCCCATCGGCCCCGACCGCGCCTTTTACCCGGTGCTCGTGGCGGTTGCCGGCGCGCGCGTGACGTTCTGGGAGTACGCTGGCGGCGAGCACCGCGTGCCCGCGGACCTGCTGACGAGCGACGCGTTCCCGCGCTGGCTGTGGGCGCACCGCAAACCTTGAGCGCTGCCGCCACGGCGGCACGCAGCCGAAATCCGATCTACCCGCGGTAATGACGAAGTCCGAAGAACGCCCGACCGAACCCGATTCCACCGTCGCCGTGCTGCGCCGCGGCGACTACGCGCTCCTGCTCACCGCCGCGGGGGGCGGCGGCAGCAGCTATCGCGGCTTTGCCCTCACCCGCTGGACCGCCGACCGCACGCGCGACGCGGACGGCTTCTTCGTCTACCTGCGCGACGTCGACGCCGACTCCGGCGCCCGCTGGTCCGCCGGCTACCAGCCCGTCTGCCGCGCGGCGGAGGCGTACCAGGCGCATCTCGCCGGCGGCCGCGCGGAGATCGTGCGGCGCGACCTGGGGATCGAGACGCGTCTCGAGGTGCGCCTGGCGTCCGAGGGCGACGCCGAGCTGCGCCGCATCCGCCTCACGAACCTGGACGATCGCCCGCGCCGCATCGAGGTGACGACCTGCGCCGAACTGGTGCTCAACACGCCTGGGGGCGACGCGGCGCATCCCGCGTTCAGCAAGCTGTTCGTGCAGACGGGGTGGATGGAGGATCGGCAGGCCCTCGTCGCCTGGCGCCGCCTGCGCAGCCCCGACGACGAGCCGCTCTGGGTGATCCACCGCCTGATCGCGGAGGATCGTGGAGCGCCGGAATACGAGACGGATCGCGCGCGCTTCATCGGCCGGGGGCGCACGCTGGAACGGCCTGCGGCCATGGATGCGGGCGCGCGGCTTTCCGGCACCGTGGGCAACGTCCTGGACCCCGTGTTCAGCCTGCGCCGCACCGTCACGCTGCAGCCGGGCGAATCCGCCACGCTCGTCGCGTTCCTGGGCGCCGGCCGTACGCGGGAGGACGTAGAGGCGATCGCGGACCGGTACGCGGATGCGCCGGCCGCAGATGCCGCGTTCGAAAGCTTGCCCTCGGCGGATGTGGGTGATGCGAAGGCGCTCGGCGTCCCGGAATCGTGGCTCGCGCACGCCGGCCGCCTTCCTGCGCCCGGGGCGGATGGAGATAGAGCGGAAACACGGTTCACCCCCGTGCTCGTGGAGGAAGTGCCAGGCAAACAGCTGGGCTGGGGCGACGAGGAACTGGTGTTCTTCAACGGCTTTGGCGGGTTCTCGCGGGATGGGCGCGAGTACGTGATCCGGCTGCCACCGGGCGACAACGGACCCGTGCGGCCGCCGCTGCCATGGACCAACGTGATTGCCAACGAGCACACCGGGTTCCTGGTCTCGGAGAGCGGCGCCGCGAGCACGTGGACGGCCAACAGCCGCGAGAACCGGCTTACGCCGTGGAGCAACGACCCCGTGAGCGACCCGCACGGCGAAGCGCTCTACGTGCGCGACGACGACTGGGGCCTCGTGTGGTGTCCCACGCCGGGCCCGGCGCCGGGCGACGATTCGTACGAGGTGCGCCACGGCTTTGGCTACTCGCGCTTTCGCCACGTCAGCGAGTCGCTGGACCAGGACACGACGATGTTCGTGCCGCGCCACGACCCCGTGAAGATCGTCCGGCTGCGTGTGACGAACATGGGCGGCAGCTCGTGCCGCATCTCCGCGTTCAGCTACGCGCAGCTGGTGCTCGGTGGGCTGCCGCAGGAGACGGGCGCCAGCATCCGGACGCGCTGGGACCAGGCGTCGGAAGCCATTTTCGCAACCAATCCCAACCGCGGCGAGTTCTCCGACCGCGTCGCCTTTGCCGCGGCCGTGAAGTCGTCGGAGCGCGATCGACTTCCCCCTTCCCCCACGCAGTTTGTGGGAGAAGGGCCGGGGATGGGGGGCGCCGTCGGCACGCACCAGACCTTGTCGGAGCGCGACTCCGTCTCCTTCACCACCGACCGCACCGCCTTCCTCGGCGCGTACGGCTCGGTCCAATCGCCGGCGGCCCTGCGCAACGCGGAGCGGCTGGATGGCGCGGCGGGCGCGGGGCTGGATCCATGCGCCGCCCTGCAGGTGCCGCTCGAGATCGCTCCCGGTGAGACAGCCGAGGTCTCCTTTCTCCTGGGCGAAGCGGCGGACGAGGACACCGCGCGCGCCATCATCGCGAAGTACCGCCGGGCGAGGGCCGTCGACAACGCGCTGGAGGAGGTGACGCGGTTCTGGATGGACACCGTGAGCGCGGTGCAGGTGCGGACGCCGTCGCCGGAGCTGGACCTGATGGTGAACGGCTGGCTGGCGTACCAGAACCTGAGCTGCCGCGTGTGGGGCCGCACCGCGTTCTACCAGTCCGGCGGCGCGTTCGGATTCCGCGATCAGCTGCAGGACTCGTCCGCGCTGGTCTGCCTGCGCCCGGAGCTCACGCGGCAGCAGATCATCCTCCACGCGTCGCACCAGTTCGTGGAGGGCGACGTGCTGCACTGGTGGCATCCGCCGCTCAGCAAGGGCATCCGCACGCGCTTTGCCGACGACCTGCTCTGGCTTCCGTACATCACCGCCTTCTACGTCTCCTCTACCGGTGACGAGGGGGTGCTGGACGAGAGCGCTCCCTTCGTGACCGCCGAGCAGCTGCCGGAGGGCGAGGACGAGGTGTTTCTCTTCCCGGAGGATTCCGGCGAGCGGGCGAGCGTCTACGAGCACTGCTGCCGCTCCATCGACCGATCGCTCACCCGCGGCGCGCACGGGCTGCCGCTGATGGGCACCGGCGACTGGAACGACGGGATGAACCGCGTGGGCCGCGAGGGGCGCGGAGAAAGCGTGTGGCTGGGCTTTTTTCTCCACGGCATCCTGGACGACTTCATCCCCATCGCCCAGGCGCGGGGAGACGCCGATCGCGCGGAACGGTATCGCACCTACCGGACGAGCCTTGCGGAGGCGCTGAACGACGGCGGATGGGACGGCGGATGGTATCGCCGCGCCTATTACGACAACGGCGCGCCGCTGGGCTCCGCCGCCAACGACGAGTGCCGCATCGACGCCATTGCGCAGGCGTGGGCGGTGCTCTCGGGCGTGGCGTCGGCGGAGCGCGCTGAACAGGCGCTGGATGCCATGGAGCGCCACCTGGTGTCGGAGCGCGACGGCATCATCCGCCTGCTGACGCCCGCGTTCGACCGGACGCCGCACGATCCCGGCTACATCAAGGGCTACCTGCCGGGGGTGCGCGAGAACGGCGGCCAGTACACGCACGCCGCGCTGTGGGCCGTGCGTGCGCTGGCGCAGGCGGGCCGCACCGAACGCGCGGCCCGTCTGCTGGCGATGACCAGCCCCGTAAGCCACGGCCGCACGCCGGACGAGGTGGCCGTCTACCAGGCGGAGCCGTACGTGATCGCGGCGGACGTGTACGGCGTGGAGCCGCACGTGGGGCGCGGCGGGTGGACGTGGTACACGGGTTCCGCGGGGTGGATGTTCCGCGTCGCGCTGGAGTCCGTGCTGGGCGTCACGCTCCGCGGCGGCGACGCGCT
>DASQBH010000539.1:0-3908 GCA_035635315.1 Longimicrobium sp. | reverse complement strand
CGTGCACGAACGGATCGAACGCGGCGCGGACCGTTTCGACGACACGCGTACGCGTGGGCTCGTCCGCCTCGCCCAGGGCCAGGCCGACGGGGCCGAACCGCGACAGGTAGCGGTCCAGCTCCGCCTCCCGCAGGGCGCAGGGAACGTCGATCGGCTGGATGTCGATCGTGGTCCAGCCGCTCTCCTCCAGGATGCGGGCGACCCGGCCCGCGTCCGCCAGGGCGAACGGCCCCGGCGCGTCGGGCTGCCGGGGGGGAAGGTCCGGCAGCTGCTGCGCGGCGTCGCGCGCTGCCGTGGTCATGAACGGGTTCTCCGCGGCGCTCCGCCAGCAGACGAACCGCAATCCCGCCCCGTCCTGTGCCGCGCGCCGCAGGTTCGCGAAGGCCTGGGCGGGGTCGGCGAAGAACATGACGCCGAAGCGGGAGACGATCATGTCGAAGCTCCCCTCCTCGAACGCATGGACCTGCGCGTCGGCGCAGACGAAGCTCGCCGGCACGCGCTCCCGTTCGGCGCGGGCACGGACGGCGGCGATCATCGGTTCCGAGACGTCGATGCCCGTGCAGCGGCCGCTCCCGTCGAGCAGCCGCGCAACCGCGACCGCCGTGCTCCCCGTGCCGCAGCCCACGTCGAGCACCTGCCGTGCGGCCGATGCGCGGACCGCATCGACGAGCAGTTCCTGGAACGGTGCGAGGACCCGGTCCAGCAACGCCTGCTCATCGACCCAGGCCTGTCCGGCAACGCCGTTCCAGAGCGTGACCTGCTCGTCGTTGTGGCGCTCCATCTCCATCTTTCACCTCCCTCGTTTGCTTGACTTTTAAACGCGACAGTCGCACGATGCAACCTCAATTCGACTTGAGGTCAAGGGGGAGAGATGGACATCGGTGAGGTGGCGCGGCGCGCGGGCGTGCCCGTCTCCACGCTGCGGTTCTACGAGCAGAAGGGGCTGATCGCCTCTACCGGCCGGCGGGGCCTGCGCCGGCTGTTCGATCCCGACGTGCTGGACCGGCTGGCGCTGATCGCGCTGGCCCGCACGGCGGGGTTCGCGCTGGACGAGATCGCGCGGATGTTCGGGCCGGGCGGCCAGCCCTGCCTCGACCGGCAGATGCTCGCCGACAAGGCGGAGGAACTGGACCGGACCATCCGTCGGCTGAGCGCCATGCGCGACGGGCTCCGGCACGCCGCCGCCTGCCCGGCGCCCACCCACCTGGAGTGCCCCACCTTTCGCCGGTTCCTCAGCGCCGCCGCGTCCGGGGCCCTTGGCGCGCGCGAGAGAGTCGCGCCCCGGCGGACGCGAAACGAGCGCGCGACGGGCGTCTGAGCCGACTGGATGCCGGAGGCCAGGGCGCACACAGGGGCCCGTGGCGTGGCCGGAATCGCACGGTTCTCGTATCTTTTCCCGTAACGATTCGCAACGGCCGCACCGCCCGGAATCGGCGAGGCGCGTCCGGCACGCGCGTCCCCCGCGCGACCCGGGACGCACGAGGCACGACCACAGACGGTGGCCCCGCACGTGACGAACACTTCCCGTTCCGCGCCCCCCGTGGAAGGCGCCCCGCTCTGGGTCGCCTCCCTCAGGGGGCCCACGCCGGGCCCCGCAGAGATCGGCGGCAAGGCGTACCACCTGGCCCGGCTGGCGCGGATGGGACCCGCCGTTCCCCACTTCTTCGTGCTGCGGGCGGAGGTGCTCACGCGCCTGCTGGGCGGTGGCGCGCCTCCGGAGACGGAGGAGGAGGCCGAACGGGCGCGGGAGCGGGCCGAGCGCGTGCCGCTCCCCGACGAGCTGCGCGAGGCGCTCCGCAAGGCGCTGCAGGCGGTGGGGAACGAGCCGCTGGCGGTGCGCTCCTCGGCCGTAGGTGAGGACGGCGAGCGCAGCTCGTTCGCGGGACAGTTTGAGACGGTGCTGGGCGTTTCCCCGGACGAGGACGAGATCTGGCGCGCCGTGCGCCGGGTGTGGGCCTCGGCCTTCAGCCCGCGGGCGATGGCGTACCGCCGCCAGCGCGGCGAGGGCGCCGGGGCCATGGCCGTGGTGGTGCAGAGCCTGGTGGAGCCCGAGGCTGCGGGGGTCGCGTTCTCGGTGGACCCCGTCTCCGGCGACGGCGCCACCGCGGTGGTCAGCGCCGTCTACGGGCTGGGCGAGGGGCTGGTGAGCGGGGCGCTGGACGCGGACACCTACTACGTGCGGACCGCGGCGGACGGCGGGGCGACGGTGGAGGCAAAGGTGGCGCACAAGCCCCGCGCGCTCCGCTTCGACGCGGCGGCCGGCGGGGTCCGCGCCGAGGAGGTGGCTCCCGCGCTGCGGGACGAGCCGGTGCTCGCCGAGGCCGAGGCGCGGGCCGTCGCGAAGCACGCCCGCACGCTGGCGGCCGCCTTTGGCGCCGAGCAGGACGTCGAGTGGGCGCTGGGGCCCGGCCCCGAAGGCCCGCGCCAGCTCTTTCTCCTGCAGACGCGGCCGATCACCACCCTGGGGGAGGCGCGCCCGGGCGCGCTGCGGGTGTGGGACAACGAGGACGTGGTGGAGAGCCTTTCCGGGGTGACGCTCCCCCTCACCTACAGCGTGGCGCGGCGTGCGTTCGGGCAGCTGTACGTGGGCCACTGCCTGGCGCTGGGCGCCTCCGAGCGTGACGTCGCCGACCACCGGGCCGCCTTTCACGACATCCTGGGGCTGGTGCGCGGCCGCGCCTACTACGACGTCGCCACGCTCAACCGCGTCCTCTCCCTCATCCCGGGGATGGAGCTGCGCGACGGCCAGGTGGTGCCGAAGCCCCAGCCGCCCGCTTTCCCCGACGAGCCACTTCCCGGGCCGCTCCCGCCCGACCTTCTCCTGGCCGTCCGCGCGTTCGAAGTCCCGGGCCACGTGCTGCGGTCCACCGCGCGGCTGGCGGACGAGCTGGACGCGTTCCGGGCGCGGGTGCGCGAGGTGCTGAACCCGCTCGCGGCGGCCGACTTCAGCGCCGCCACGCCGGACGAGCTGCGCGGGCACTACGAGCGCCTGGACCGCGGGCTCCTGTCGCACTGGCGGGGCCCCATGCTCAACGACAGCCTGGTGCCGCACTGGACGGGGCTGCTGCGGCACATGGTGTGGAGCTGGCTCCCCGGCACTCCCCCGGGGGCGCTGGCCAACCAGCTCATCGCCGGCGGGTCAGACATCGTCTCCGCCCAGCCGGTCCGGCTCCTGGCCGCGCTGGCCGGGCGGGCCCGGGGCGACGCGCGGCTGAACGCCCTCCTGGCGAGCGACGCCAGCGGCCCGGAGGTGTGGGAGGCGCTGCACGCCGACCCGGCCTTCGCCGAGGTGGCCGGCGGGCTCCGCGAGTTCCTGGAGCGCTTCGGCGACCGCTGCCCCGACGAGCTGAAGCTGGAGGCGGCGAGCTACGCGGACTCGCCCGAGGCGCTGGTGCAGGCCCTGCGCGCCTGCGCGGCCGGCGGCCAGGCGCCGCCCAGGAGCGGCGAGGAACTGCGCGCGCAGGCGGAGGCGCTGGTGCGCGAGCGGCTCCCGGCCGAGCGGCGCGCGCTCTTCTTCGCGGTGGCGGAGCAGGCGCGGCGGGTGGTGCGCGAGCGCGAGAACAACCGCTTCGAGCGCACGCGCGCCTTCGGGGTGATCCGCCGGCTCTTTACGGCCATGGGCGCGCGGCTCGCCGGGGCCGGCGCGCTGGCGGATGCACGCGACGTCTTCTATCTCACCACCGACGAGCTCTTCACCTGGCTGGACGGGCATGCGGCGAGCGGCGACCTGCGCGCGCTGGTGGCCGCGCGGCGGGCGGAGTTCGACGCGTACCGCCTTCTCCCGGAGCCGCCGCACCGCTTTGCCACGCGCGGCCCGCCCGCGCTTTCGGCGCTGGAGCCCTTCGCGCGGCCCGGCGGGCCGCCGCCGGCCGGGGCGGACGGCGTGCTGCGCGGCACGGGGTGCTGCC
>DASQBH010000538.1:0-3809 GCA_035635315.1 Longimicrobium sp. | reverse complement strand
GCTGGTCTCCATCGGCACCCTGCTGGCCTTCGTGATCGTCTGCGGCGGCGTCTGGTACCTGCGGGTCAAGGAGCCGAACCGTCCGCGTCCGTTCAAGACGCCGCTGGTGCCGCTGGTGCCCATCCTGGGCATCCTGGTGTGCGGCTACATGATGTACTCGCTGCCCATCGACACCTGGATGCGTCTGCTGGTGTGGATGGCGATCGGCATCGTGATCTACTTTGCGTACGGCCGCACCCACAGCGTGCTGGCGCGCACCGGGCACCAGGTGTTCGAGACGGAGCCCTCGCGGCCCACGTACACGCACGAGGAAGATCAGTAAGTCTTTCTCCGCGGGTCGTGTCGCAGAGCCGCCCCTCTCCCGTGTTCCGGGGGAGGGGCGGTTTCGTCGTACGGCAAGGGAAAGGCGGCCTCACACGGAGTCAACGGAGGGAACGGAGTTTTCTCGTGCCGTTGCCGCCAGCAAGGTGCCGATCGACGAGGCAGGAGCGAACTCCGTTCACTCCGTGTGAGGCGCAATCTCTGGAAGCCGGAATCAACCGAGATCCAGGCCAATTTGCGCGGGAGGGGCGTCTGCGGGCGCGGCGGATTCCTGCTCGCGGATCCAGCGCTCCAGGACCGAGACCACGTAGGCGCGCTCCTCGCCCGTGAGCTCGCGGCCTTTGGGGATGCGGTGCCACTTGGCCAGGCAGCCGCGGCAGCAGGTGGCGGTGGCGTGCTGGGCCAGAAAGACGGGGTGGCCGCGCATGGGGGTCTGCTTGCCGTCGTTCGGCGGCTCCGCGGGCGCCAGCCGCGCGGCGATCATCTCGTCCGCGTGGCGCAGGACGGTCTCTATCCCCTTTGCGCGCTGGTACGCCAGGTCCGCCCCCCGCAGCCGGAAGCGGCGGCGAAAGGCGGACTGCTTCAACGCGGCGAACAGGTCGTCAGGGTCGCGCATGCCGTGCAATCTATGCGCTTGCACGGCACCGCGCGCGGGGATGGGCCCCTGGCCGGGATTGCGGGATGGATGCAATCGTCCATGGATCATTGCAAAAATCCCGGCCGCGCCCCGCGTGCGGGCGACGTTTGTTTCCACACGATGGCGCCGGACGCAGGCCACGTCTGGGCCGGGCGCCGCGGCCCTGGCGGGGCCGGCATTTTGCGAGTACGTAGCAGATGATGGCGAGGGGACCCACGTGACGCATGTGGACAGGCCTTCGTCAAAACGAGCATCCCCCCAGACCACCCCGCAAACACCCCGGAGAACGTATGGCGGAGCCCAGGCTGCCCAGAGATCGAGACGGCGCAAAGACAGTGTCGAAGACGGCGGTGGTGCTGGGTGCCGCCGGGCTGTTCCTGTTCATCGTGGGCGTAAAGCGCAAGCACCGCCTGGACGCGGAGCGCGAGGTCGCCGCCGAGCGGGCCCGCGGCGACGGCCCGACGGGGTGAGGTTACGAGAAGCGGGGCGGCCGGATCGGCCGCCCCGCTCGTCTTCATCGCCCCGCGGGTCTTCCCCGCCCTCGCCCCGCCGGAACACGCCCCGCTTCGCCATAGAGCGCCACAGGAGCGCTCCCCGGAGCCACCCGCCGGCGATTCCGCAGGGAACGCCAACCGCCGGCTCGATGAGAAAGTCCACGGACGCGGACGAGGCTCACCCGTAGCGCGGGCCGTCATCGTCACCGCGACCGCGACGACCAGAGTCACCGCCCACGTGCCGATGGCGCGCAGATACCAGCCGGACTCGCTGTACATGGCTCCCTCAGAACGTGCAGGACGTCACCCCGACCCAACCGACCCCACCCCGATCCCCGCCTCCAGGAGCGTCCGCTCGTCGCGGCGTTCAACGCAGCGCATCCATCCGCACCCGTTTGCAAGGCAGCCGCCCCGCTCCGTCCGCGTACCGTGCTGCGTCAGCCGAAGATCTGCCAGTACTTCCAGCCGACGGCCGGACCCAGGAGGGCGGCGGAGATCAGGACGGCCAGTGGGTCGTAGCTACCGGTAGCGAGGGAAATCATGGAAAAGAAACCGCACCCCGCCACGAAGCCGAAGGCCGCAGCCGTCCACGGGCCGCGGATCCACGGCCGCAACACCCCGAACAGCACGCCCATTCCCATCCCCGTGGCCAGGTAGATGCCCACCGTCTTCCCGTACGTGGTCCCGTTCTCGTGGAACGGCTCCGGCCCCGCGACCAGGTAGATGAGCGTGACCCACGCCGACAGAAGCAGGGCCAGGGTTACACCCCACGCCACCCCGCTCACCACGAACATGGCGATCGGGGGGCGTGGCCTGGCGCTCTGCGCCGGCGGCTTTCGCCGCTTAGCTGCCACGACAGACCCCGATTGCCGTGGTGACGGCATCATATGTGGCCACGCCGGGAATCATGTCGGCGATCCCGAACTCGCCGATCCCCGCGGCCTGCTGCATGAGCGCGGCCTCGACGGGCGTGCCGGCGGGGCTCAGAGTCCAGGTGACGACGGCGTCCGTGGCTGCGCCCAGCGCTCCCGCCTTGCTGATCATCCCGGCCTCGATCATCCCCGGTGCCATCGCAGAGGCGGGCATGAACAGCCCGTTGGCCACCCCCATGCGCGCACTCGTACCGGCCAGCCCGCGGCCCAAGCTCGCGGAGATGGTGCCACGCAGCGCCAGCGATGCGGCCGTGCCGACGCCCGTGAAGAAGAGCCAATCAGCCCCACCCTGAAGAATGGCCAGGGCCACCGCAGTCCCGCACTGCGGGGTGAGCCAGGAGGGGTTGGAAGGAGCCTCCGGGGTAGATCCACGGCCCGAAGCGCCGGACCGGGGCCCGATGGTGGACCTGCCGTACATCGCCGCCCAGCCGGTGTTGTAGTCGCTCACCAGCATTGCATTCCACTTGGCGATCCACACCCAGTCCACCGAGCTGCACTGGAGGTACATCTGGACGGGCCCGCCACCCGCGTTGCCCCACACCATTGGTGGCATGCGCATCGTTACAATCTGCCCGCTGGGGAGCTGAGTGGAGTACGCGCAGAGGCCGGTGGGGTCCGTCGCGCCGAGCGGATCGTTCCCGACGTACGCGTACTGGTTTACGCCCCCCGCCAGCCCGATGGGGTCCTCGCTGACGAAGCGGCCCTGCTGCGGGTCGTACCAGCGGTTGCGCACGTAGTACAGGCCGGAGAGCGCGTCCAGCTCGCGCGCCATGTACTGCAGCGGGTTGGGCGTGCCCTGCACCGGGTACCCGTTCACCGGCGTGCCGAAGGGCGTGTAGCGGTACTCGTTCACCAGCTGGTTGCTGGTGTTCACCAGGCCGCTCACGTGCCCGGGCCGCTGCATCTGGTAGTAGTAGATGGCGCCGCCCCCGCCGCCGGCCCACTGCCGCATGCTGTGCGGCCGGTCGATCCCCGGAAAGTAGGTGTACTCGCGGATGCGGTTCCCCGCCCCGTCCACCTCCAGCACCAGGTCGTCGCCGTCGTACACGTAGTGGATCATGTTGCCGGTGTGGTCCTCGCGGCTGACGCGCCGCCCCAGGCCGTCGTACTGGTAGCCGACGCCTCCCACCCCGGCGACGCTGGTGGTGGCAAGCTGCCCCAGTGCGTTCCACGTAAACGTCTGGCTGAACCCGGACGCGCTGTACTTGCGCGTCAGGTTGCCGTCCGCGTCGTAGTCGTAGCTGTACCCGCCGTACGCCCGCACCCGGTTGCCGGGGTCGCGGGTGGCGCCGGTGGGGAACCCCTCCGCGTCCCACGCAAAGCCCAGCGACTGCGCCAGGCTGTCGGTGTCGACCATGGTGCAGTCTCGGATGTCGACGCACACGCGCTTGCGCCCGAACTTGTGCAGCTCCCAGCTCTGCACGC